>NZ_RZSB01000018.1:0-26047 GCF_004023285.1 Mesorhizobium sp. M2A.F.Ca.ET.067.02.1.1 | reverse complement strand
CCTTTCTTCGACGCGGTCGTGCAAGGCGTCGAGGAGGCGATCCTCAACGCGCTCACCGCCAATGAGGACATGACGGGACGCGACGGCAATTTCGTGCCGGCGCTGCCGAAGGGTTGGCTAAAGGAGAAATTCGGCTAAGAAATACCGTCTGCCCGCGCCGGCACGTTTTCACTCCGCCGGCGTGTCGGGCTTGGCTTCGCTATTGCCCTCTTCGGCGGCTTCCTCGAGGCGCGACGCGATCAGTTCCTGGATGTCGCCGACCTCTTCCTGGATGTCCTCGAGGAGAATGCCTGCCTCGGCGGCTTTGGCGCAGCACTCCTTGGCGAGAGTCTCGGCCTGCTCGATCTGGATCGGCGAATGCTGGCATTGGACTTTCTCGCCAATCCATCCGCGCAAGAACTCGATCGCATGTTCACTCATACTGCTTCTTCCCTGGCGGCAAAGCCGGTTGGTAGCCATGAACGTCCGCACCCTGCAAAGGATGCATGCCCCATTCGAACCGAGTCGCCCCCGACCGGCAAGACATCTTGGCCATGAGACAAGACATCTTGGCCATGAGACGCAGAGCCGCAGGAATGGAAGGGTTCGAGGTGCACGTTCAGATCATTGAGAATGATGGAATGGTGGGCCGGGATCGACAGAAGGCCGTCGTCGTTGTTTTTGCTTGCCTTTTTCTAACTTCGACAGCGCATTTGCATCACAAACCGTATCGCGGCTTCCCGGTCAACGCTGCCCCGGCCCGAGCCGGAGCAGGCGCTATATAGTGGCATCCTCTTGCAATGTCGACTCGGGGCTCCGCCGTCCGGGCGGCTACCTCCCCAAAAGGTTGGTTCGACGGTCCTCAGATGCGTCAGCATGCCAGCGCTGGCGCGTTCGGAGTCGCGCGCCAGCAACACATCCAGGACGAGTTGGTGCTCGCTGGAGACTGAGAGCGAAACCTAAGGATTATTTTGACGTGAACGGCCCGGAAAGATGATGGTTGCGCAGCAAGGTAGAGAGCCGGTTCGCCGCCTCGGCGAAGAATTCGCCTTCCGAAGAGAGCAGCGCCTCCCGCTCTTCCACGGATGCAGCCAGGAGACGCTCCCAGAATCCGGCCACGACAGCGCCCGCACCGGCCAAGTCGGCGGCAACCGCCTGGTCCGCGGCGAGTGCCGCGAGGTGCCGAGGCGTAATGCCGCCGATACCGGGAGGGACTTTCGCCCCCATATCGACGAAACCCGGAGGCAGCGAGCCTTTCAGATTGGTAACCTGACGCTCGGTGATGACCGCATGGATCTGATCGACCGCCTGCCTGGCGCCCGCGACGCGAGACGGGTGATCGGTGTCGGCCGCGGCATGGGGGAGAAGTTCCAGACGCGGGCTATAGGCTTCGACCAGTTTGAGATAGGGCAGCATTGGTCCCGAAAGCGTGCCGCCGTCCCTGAACAGGTCCGCATCGATCGCCGCATGGGAAACGCGCCCTGACGCCAGCGCGCGCTCCAGCGCTGCAACATCGACCAGCTCGCCGCGATCATAGTTGATAAGCACGGCGCCGCGGTTGAGGAGGGAGAGGACTTCATCTCCAATCAATCCGGCATTGGCGTATCGTTGCGCGCCGGGATCGAAAGCACCGAGGCCAAGGTGGACTGAAAGCGCGTCGGCGCCGCGCGCCGCGTCTTCCATGGTTGCGGCGTAGTCGAAGCCTTCCAGCTCGATCCATTTTTGGTGACGGGGCCGCGCATGAATGGCGACCCGCATGCCGAAGGCCTGGCCGAGCCTGGCGAATTCCCGGCCGATATTGCCATAGCCGATCACCGCCAGTCTTTTGCCTTCGAGCTTCTCGGTCGGGTAATGGCGCAGGTCCTTTCCCGTATCGAACTGCCCGCCGGCAACGAGGGCGTTGAGCTTGTCAACTGGAAGGTCAGGCCTGACTTTCAGCAGCGCCTTCATGGCCATCTGCGCGGTGGCGCGGCTGTTGATGCCGGGCGTGTTCATCAGCGGCGCTTCGCCGCCTTCTCCGCTGCCGCCGCCCCAGGATGCCGAGCCCATATTGCCGGTGCCGGCGCCGATGCGCACCCCGCCGAGCCGGAACCTGGTCTCGGCCGGAATGAACGTCGCGGCGGCGATGACGGCGTCGTAGCGGCCGTCGCCGGCCTCGGCCAGCAATTCGTCGCGCGTGCTCAATTGCGGCTGGTAGAAGAAATGCAGCTTGCCGGGGTCAAGCGCGCCGGCCTTGGCGATGCCTGTCTGGTGGAACACGCCCCCCTTGGCTTCGATGTAGGCCTTGACCTCGCTATGGTCGGCATTGCCATCGGCCCCAAACCGGAGGCCGACAAAATCGCAGATCAGAATATTGGCCGATGTCATGATGCGTCGTTTCCCTGCAACTATCTCCAGCTACTCCAATCCGTTATGCGATGGAGCAACGTGAAACGGCATATCCGGGTCGCAAGCGAGAGATTTGCCGCAGGAGTCTAGAGTCTGTCGGCTCTGAACGGCGACAGACCGACCATCGGTTGGTCGGCCGGAAAGCCGGCCGGATTGGATAATCTCGGGTTCCGCTGCCGTCGAAGAACAGCCACTCTTCGACAGATGAACGATTGGAATCGTTGTGTACTTGGAGCGGTGCGCCTTCCGTCTGGAATCGGCCACCTGCTCCAAGTCTTTCTGCGTCCCGAAGATCCTAAAGCGCGTCGCGATTTTTCAGATAGCCCCATGCGCTTTAGGTTTTTGATTCCCGAAACCGGTTGCCACTTTCGGGAGACATGCTTTACCCGTGCCGGATTTCCGTGCCGAGCACTTTCAGGCATTCCCGGATGAAGGCGGCGAGAGCCGTCCAGCCCTTGGCCGAAACCATCGTGCCGTCGACATAAGCCTCCGTCGGAGACAGGTCGATATAGGTGCCGCCGGCGAGCGTCACTTCCGGCTCGCAGGCCGCCAGCGCACCGACCTTCTTGCCGCGTACGACGCCATCGACCGCGATCAGGATCTGCACGCCGTGGCAGATGGTGAAGATCGGTTTCTTCGTTTCGTGGAAATGACGCACCATCGCCTGAATGCGCTTGTCGGTGCGGATGTATTCTGGTCCGCGGCCGCCGGCGCAATAGACGGCGTCGTACTGATCGAGCTGCTTCTCCGCGTCGGCGAACGTCTTGTTGATCAGGGCATAGTGGCCGAGCTTCTCGGTATAGGTCTGGTCGCCCTCGAAATCGTGCAGCGAGGTCTTGATCACGTCCCCGGCATTCTTGTCGGGGCAAACGACGTGCACGGTGTGACCGACGGCTTCCATCGCCTGCTGATAAACAAAGATTTCGTATTCCTCGGTGAACTCACCGGTCAGCATCAGTATCTTCTTGGCTGGCATGACTTGTCCTTTCGGTTACTCGAAGGCGGGCAGGAGGCGGTCCCGCGAATTCTCAATGTGCACGTGCATCGCCTTCTCGGCGGCATGCGCGTCGCCGGCCGCGAAAGCAGCGAGAATCGCCTCATGCTCATCCAGCGCTTCTTCGGTGACGCGCGAGTGGTACATCAGGCGGAAAATGTGGAAGTGCGTATGCTGGTGGTTCAGCGTCTCGCGGATGAGCTCGTTCTGCGCGAACTCCATGATCTTGTCGTGGAAGATCGCGTCCTGCCGCGCGAAATTGGAATAGCGCAGGCGCTCGTCCTTCCCCACCCGCCGCGCCATCACGCCCGCCGCTTCCTGCAACACCGCGAGGCGCTCTTCGTCCAGCGCTGCCGTAGCCTTGGCGGCGGCAGCGGGCTCCAACAGAAGGCGCAGCTCGTAAAGCTCGTCAAACCGGCGCCGGGTGATTTGCGGGGCCGCGCGATAGCCGATCAGGTGGGTCTTGACCACCAGGCCCTCGCCCTCCAAGCGTCCGAGCGCTTCGCGGATAGGCGTGTGTGAAACGTCGAATTCCCTGACGAGGTTGTCGACGGTAATGCGCGATCCGGGCGGAATCTTCAGCGACATCAACTGCGCGAAGATTGCTTCGTAAACATCGCCCGCCAAGCTGTTGGCGCGCAGGATGCGGCCGCTTGAGCGAGCTTCGGTTTCAACCGTCAGGTCGGGATTTTCCATCGGTTTCCTCTTGACAGGAGCAAGCCCTAACACGATGCTCCGGTCAATTCAATAGGATATCCTATACGATTTTATAGAGGATACGCACGGATGGGCTAGGAACCTCACTCCGCACTCAACGACGCGAGCAAGAAGCCGACGAAGCACCGGCGTCCGAACTGAAGGCCGCCCCTACCGATGATCACGACGTTTGTTCATCAGTCTCTTTCGAAAGATCTCAGTCCATGACCCTCTTTGCAGCCGCGCGCCTGCCGCGCGAAATCCTCTTCGGCAAGGGCCAGCGCCATGCGCTGCCGGCCATTGCCGGGCGATATGGCCGGCGCGCATTCATCTGCACCGACGAACGGCTCGCCGGCACGCCTGAGTTCATCGAGATGCTCGATGGGCTGAAGGCTGCCGTGATCGACACGCTCGTCCACGACCGCACCTTGCCGGATGTGCCGCGTGACAGCGTCGGCGCCTGTATCGCGGAGGCGAAGGGATTCAGGCCGGACATGGTGATCGGCGTCGGGGGCGGCAGTTGCCTCGACATGGCCAAATGCGCCGGGCTGCTCATCAGCCATGGCGGCAAGCTCCAGGACTATTATGGCGAGTTCAAAGTGCCGGGCCCCACCCTTCCCCTTATCGCTGTGCCGACCACGGCCGGCACGGGTTCCGAAGTCACTCCCGTCGCGGTGATCTCCGACCCGGAGCGGACGCTGAAGGTCGGTATCTCCAGCCCGCATCTCATTGCCGCGGTCGCTCTGTGCGACCCGGACCTGACGGCGACCTGCCCGCCATCACTGACCGCCATCGCCGGCGCCGACGCGCTGACGCATGCGATCGAGGCCTTCACCGCGGCAAGACGCGGCGCCGATGCCGATCTGGCGCAACGCCATGTCTTCGTCGGCAAGAGCGCGCTGACCGATCATTTCGCCCTTCTGGCGATCAGGCTCCTGGGCCGCAGTCTCGAAGCAGCCTATCGCGACGGGTCGAACGAGAATGCACGGGCCGATGTCATGATGGGAGCGTTGGCCGCCGGCTGCGCCTTCGGCACGGCGGGAACCGCCGCCGCCCATGCGGTGCAGTACCCGGTCGGCGCGCTCACCCACACGCCGCATGGCCTGGGCGTCGCCACGATGCTTCCTTATGTGATGCGCTACAACCTGTCGGCGGCAAGCTCGGATATCGCGGAAATCGGCATTGCGCTTGGCCTGCCGCGCCAGGACCGCGATGCCGGTCAGCTGGCCGATGCCACAATCACGGAAGTCGCGCGACTGTTCAACGCCATCGGCATCACCCGGACGCTGGCTGACCTCGGTCTTGCCGAGGACAAGATCGACTGGACGGCGGAACAGGCGCTCGGCATCGACCGGCTGATCAAGAACAATCCCCGCCCCTTCGACCTGCCCGCGATGCAGCGCCTGGTCAGGGCTGCTTACAGCGGCGATATGTCCGCCGTGACGATGTGAGGGACGGAGCCCAAACCCATGAACATTTCGATAGACCTATTCGACCAGGATCCCGACATGACTGAATATGCCGCGTTTTCGCATGGACTCTATATCGGTGGCGAATGGCGCCCCTCCTCGAACGGCCGTGTCATCGAAGTGGTCGATCCATCGACCGAAGCTGTGATCGCCGCGGTCCCGGACGCGACGCTCGCCGACGCCGCGGCAGCGGTCGAGGCGGCGGCACAGGCAGCGACCAGCTGGCGCGAGACCCCGCCGCGCAAGCGGTCGGAGATCCTGAGGCGCTGCTTCGAGCTGATGACCGAACGTGCCGAGACCTTGGCCGCGTTGATTTCGCTGGAGAACGGCAAGGCCCTGCGTGACGCGCGCGGCGAAGTCGCCTATGCGGCCGAGTTCTTCCGCTGGAACGCGGAGGAAGCGGTTCGCATCAGCGGCGAGTTCGGCCTTGCGCCGTCGGGCGCGAACCGGATCGTGGTCGACTTCCAGCCCATCGGCATTTGCGTTCTGATAACACCGTGGAACTTCCCGGCGGCGATGGCCACGCGCAAGATCGCGCCGGCGCTTGCCGCCGGCTGCACCGTCATCCTGAAGCCGGCCAGCGAGACGCCGCTGACGGCCTACGCGCTTGCCGCCCTCTACGAGGAAGCCGGCGTGCCGCCGGGCGTCGTCAACGTCATCACCACCTCGAATCCGGGGCCGGTGATCGCGGCAATGCTGGCCGACGCCCGCGTGCGGAAGCTCTCCTTCACCGGCTCGACCGGCGTCGGCCGCGTGCTTCTCGGCGAGGCGGCGAAGCACGTCATTTCCTGTTCGATGGAACTTGGCGGCAATGCGCCCTTCATCGTGCTCGACGACGCCGATCTGGAAGCGGCGCTCGACGGCGCGATGATCGCCAAGATGCGCAATGCCGGCGAGGCCTGCACGGCGGCCAACAGGCTCTACGTCCAGGCGGGCATTCACGATGCGTTCGCCGAAGGCCTGCGCAAACGCATGGCGGCGCTCGCCATCGGCCCCGGCACGGATTCGGAAACCGAATGCGGGCCGATGATCACCAGGAAAGCCGTGGACAAGATCGATCGGCTCGTCCAGGACGCGGTCGCGCGCGGCGCCAAGATTCTGTGCGGCGGCGCGGTCGCCGAGGGCCGAGGATTTTTCTATCCGCCCACGGTGCTGAGCGACGTGCCGGCCGACGCCGCCATGGCTCATGAGGAGATATTCGGTCCCGTGGCGCCAATCAGCCGCTTCGAGGACGAGGCGGAGGTCATCGCAAAGGCGAACGATACCGAATACGGCCTTGCCGCCTATATCTACACGCGCGATCTTGCGAAAGGCATGCGCATGGCGTCGAAGATCGAGTCCGGCATGATCGCGCTCAATCGCGGCCTGATGTCGGACCCTGCCGCGCCCTTCGGCGGCGTCAAGCAGAGTGGGCTTGGGCGCGAGGGCGGCCAGAAGCACGGCATCGCCGAGTTCATGGAGGCGAAATACATCGCCGTGACGATCTGATGAGACAGATGGCGAAAGATCCATTCCGTATTCGCGACCATGTCCCCGAGTTCGACGACATCGTCGCCGATATCGTCCGGCGCAGCGCCCAGACCAGGGCCAAGGTTCCGATGGCCGCCGACGTGCCTTACGGACCGGACGGCACGGAGACCGTCGACCTGTTCTTCCCGCAGGGCAAACGCGATCACCTGCCGGTGCACATGTTCATTCATGGCGGCTACTGGCGCATGTTCTCCAAGCGCGACTATTCCTACGTAGCGGACACCGTCGCCAACGCCGGAGCGATTGCCGTCATCGTGGATTACGCACTGATGCCGAGCGTGAGAATGGCGACGATCGTCGATCAAATACGCCGCGCGAGGCAATGGATAGACGACCATATCGCGAGCTATGGCGGCGATCCCGACCACCTGACGGTAAGCGGCCATTCCGCGGGGGCGCATCTCGCGACAATGCTCTTTGACGACAACACCCGGCCTTCAGGCATCAAAGGCGCGCTCCTGCTCGGCGGTGTCTACGATCTAAGACCGTTGCAGGAGTCGTTTCTCGCGGCCGAGATCGCGATCACCGACGACGAGGTTGAGCGGTTCTCGCCGATAAATCATCGCTTCGATCCGGACGTGGCGGTTGAGATATCCGTCGGCGCCGAGGAAACGCCGCCCTTCCACAGCCAGGCCGCCACGCTTGCGGAGCGTTTCGAAGGGGAAGGGCTTGCCGTCTCGCCCACAAGCCTTGCAGGGGCCAACCACATGAGCAGCGTCCGCGACCTTGGCTTGGCCGGAACCGGGGCCGCATCATCCCTGGCTCGCCTGCTGGGCGTATGAAGGCCATATCGCCGCCAGCGATAAGAGAGCTTCACGAACGTGATCCGTCAACGTTATGACGCGTCCTGCTCGAGAACTTCCATGGGCGGCGACGTGTAAATCCGGATCGAAAGGTGCGCGATCGCAGTAGACCACTATGATGGAGGAGGATGCAGCGGCCAGAGCGCGCTCTTCGCGCGTTCGTCCCTACCATCCGTTTGCACCAAAATAGGGAGCACAATTTGTGGGGAAAATCGCAAGCAGATGCGAAGCTTACGATCGAACTTCCCAATTTAAATCGAAAAATCAGTTACTTACGCGGGAAGGCGATGGTACCGTTGGCTGGGCTCGAACCAGCGACCCCCAGATCCACAATCTGGTGCTCTAACCAACTGAGCTACAACGGCACATTCCAGGCGAGCGCTATCCAGGAATCCTGAGGATGCGCTCCATCGTTGGCGATGCGTCCAATACGGGCTATCGGATTCTAATTCAAGGCCCTTAATAAGGCAAAGGACGGGTTGTCCTCGTCGCACCTTGCATAAGGCAAAAAGAAAAGGCCGGCGGGAGGAGGTGCCGGCCTTTTCCTGTTACGAGCCAGCGGGAGGAGGTGCTGGCTGGTCACCCCGGAAACAGAGGGAGGAGGTTCCGCTTCCGGGTATCTGGTTATTCAACTCTATCGCATAACTATTTGTCTGACGAAATGCGACGTTTTGATGCATCGCGCAGTTGTGCGCGAAAATTAGGCAGCCTTGACGTCCTTGATCGCCTTCTCGAAGGCACTCTTGACCGGCTTGGCTACATCCTCGACCGCCTTGGTGGCAACGGCCTGGAACTCCTTGGCCTGCTCCACGGCCATTTCGGCGCGCTTGCGCAGGAAAGCGATCTGCAGCTCGACGACTTCCGAAAGGGTCTTGGCGCCGACCAAGGCCTCAAGGTGCGAGAAGCCGGCTTCGGCATTGGCGCGCAGCGCGGCGATCGCCTTGAGCGAAACGTCGCTGGAGACGGCCTTGGCGGTCTCGTAGGTCGACTCCAGAACCTTCTGGGTCTCCTCGGCACCGGTCTTCAGCTTGGCATAGGCCTCTTTCGACTGCTCGACGCCCTTCTCGGCGAAGGCGCGGATCTGGTCGGTGGCCTTGGACGCGTCGAAGCTCGGGAACTCAACGTTTTCGATGGTCTCGGCAGCGGTCTTAGCGGTGGTCTTGGACATTTTCCAACCTTTTCGGGATAGCGGCTTTGACAGAAAGCCGTCTCGTTCATTCATAGTGGCAATATAGAGGATTTTTTGTGCATTGCAACATCTTTGTTGCACCGCACCATAAGATCTTCCCGTACGTCAACCGTAGCGTCAGCCGCTGGGCCGTTAACCAAGAGCCTAGAGATTTCGGCCTATGCAAGCCAGGGCTTGTGGACCTTCGGACCGCGGGCTTTTATTAACAAAGCGTTAACTGAAATGCCCGCTCCGGAGGGTTGCCCAGCGCATGCCGCCTGAAAACTACTCCTTCCTCGACGTCGCCGTGCTCGACGCGGTGCGCCAGCGCTTTGCCGCTGGCGACGCCCTGGCCATTTTGTCGGCCGACCTCGAGCAGGTGATCTGGGCGAACGGACCGGGGGCGTCGGTGTTCGGCTATCCGGATATCGAGGCCATCATCGGCGCATCGGCGCGGCTGCCGCTGATCGCCAGGCGGCAGATCATGGCGACCAGCGGCTTTCCCGAGATTGGCAGCGACCGTGCCATCACGGTGAGGCTGGCCACCGGCATGGTGAGCCGTGCCGTCGGCTTCCTGGCCAGCGCCGTGACAATGCCGGACGGCGAGAAGGCAATCATGCTGGCGGTGCCGGCGGCGCAGACTAGCTCACGCAGCGCCGGCGAAATCGCCGGCCGCGCCATCGGCGGTTTTACCGAGGCCGGACATTTCATCGCCTTCGTCGACGCGCAAGGCAGCGTCGAAGCGGCCTCGGACGGCTTCGCGGCGCTCGGCATCGAGCCGCGGACCCTGGCTGCGCTGGTTGCGGATGTGGCAAGCAGCGGCGACCGTGTCGTCAAGCGCCTTGTGCCTGGCAGTGGTACTTCCTACCCGGCCGGTTTCGCGCGGCTCACCGACACACGGCATCTGCTGGTGGTGATCGATGAAGACCAGCTCGACGGCGACCAAGAGGAACAGCCGACCGCCGGCCAGGGCGATCGGCCCGAAAGTGAGCAAGTCGCGACGCCAGGCACCGTTGCGGCCACGCTGTCGGGTGAAAGCCTGGCCGCCGAGCCCGAACCCCGGCCGGTCCAGGACAATAGCCCCGCGCCGGCCATGACGGCCGGCGAACAGGCCAAGCTGGTCCCGGAGCCTGCTGAAGGCGATGCACCGACTGACGCTGGAAGCCGGACCGATCATCAGGCGGATGCCGCCGAGCCCAGCCAACAGGCTTCGGACGCCGGCGGCGGCCAGCATGACCATTGGTATTTCAACGCCGGCGACGATGACGCCGGGCAGGTTCAACCGGCAGCGCCGGCGAAGGATGAGCCGAAGGAGGTTGTCGCGGCCGAAGGCCTGCGGCCGGGTGGTGGCGAGACGGCCGCGCGCGAAACCATCATGCCGTCGCGGCCAGCCCTGCCCCGCGGCATCGACCGTTCGGCGCCACCCCTGCGCTTCGTCTGGCGCACCGACGCCGACGGCAAATTCAGCGCGTTGTCGCCCGAATTCGCAGACATCGTCGGCCAGCCCGCCGCCGATGTGATCGGCCGCCGCTTCAAGGACGTCGCCACCATCTTCGGGCTCGACACCTCGGGCGAGATCGCCGGTCTGCTCGAGCGGCGCGACACCTGGTCAGGCCGATCGGTGCTGTGGCCGGTGGCCGGAACCGATCTGAAGATACCGGTCGATCTGGCGGCGCTGCCCGTCTATGGCCGCAGCCGCGCCTTCGAGGGTTTTCGCGGCTTCGGCGTCGCGCGCGCGGCCGACGCCGTGGTCGATCCCGAAGCGCTCGGCATGGCGCTGGTGCCTAATGCCGCGCCTGCCGGGAGCGAGCCGTCGGTCGAGCAGCCAGCCGCGGAGCAGGCGCAACCGGAACAGCCAAAGCCCGCAGATCCGTTCCAGGGCGAAGTGCCGGCGCTGAGCATCGTGCCGAAGCCGGAGCGGCGCTTCGCCGACAAGGTGATAAGGCTGGCCGAGCACCGCCAGCCGGCCAACGACAAGCAGCCGGGCAGCGACACGCCCGCAAGTCAGAAGAGCCTGTCGATCCTTGAGCGCAGCGCCTTCCGCGAGATTGGCGAGCGGCTGCGCAAGGACAATTCCCTGCCCGCCGAGCCGGGCGCCGCCGAAGCCGGCAAGCAGACCGATGCGGTTGTTGCCGGCAAGGACGAGGCAACAGCGAAAGAGCCCGCCGTCGCAACGAAGGCCGAGGCAAACCAGCCAACGACGCTTGAAGAGGCGGCGCACGAGAACCCGGCGCTGGAGGCGACGCCGGCACCCGCGCCGGAAGCCTCGGAAACCTCTGACGCGAAGGCTGATGCGGAGACCGCTGAAGCACAGACCGAGGCGGAAGACCAGGAAGACCTGGCGAGGCTCGACGGTATCGATGACGCCGCCGCGACGGGCGACGCAGGCAAGACGGTGACGCCGGCCGCTTCCGGCTCGCTGCTCAGCTACGCCGATGGTGAGAAATCCGAGGAAGAAGCCGGCGTCGAACCTGCTTCCGAGGACAGCCAGGCAGCGCTCGCCCGGCAGGCGGCCGAGCGTGCCGCTTCCGAGCCGCGGCAGCCGGAGGAACGGCCAGTGACCGAGCCGGTCGCCGAAGAGCCGGCTCGCGATGCGACGGCGGACGATGACAGCATGACCGCCGACGATTTCCGCGATGCGCAAGACAGCGAGGATTGGGCCGGCTCCGACGCCGACGCGGCGACGGCCGCGGAAGAACCCGTAACGCCGGCGCGGCCACGCCTGGACGTGCCGCCACTCAAGCTCGCAGGCTTTGTGCCCTCCGCTTTTTCGACCGGAGAGGAAGCCAAGGCGCCCGATACGTCCATCCTCGCCAGGCTGCCGGTGCCGCTGCTGATCCATTCGGGTGACGAGCTCCATTACGCCAATGACGCCTTCCTCGAACTCACCGGCTACGATGCGCTGGACGACCTCGCGGATGCGGGGGGCCTGGGCGCGTTGTTTGCCGATCCCTATGCCGAGGATGCCGGCGCGGACGAAAGCGACCACTCGCTTAAGCTCAAGAGCCGCCAGGGCCTGGAATTTCCAATCGAAGCCCTGCTTCGCTCGGTGCCATGGCGGGGCGGCAAGGCGCTCATGCTGGTGGTGCGGCGCTCCGGCGAGGACGATGCCGCGCATTTCACCGCCGCCAATGACGAGCCGGCGCTGCAGCCGGACGTGCCGGAATTGAAATCGCGCATCGCCGAGATGCGCACCATCATCGACACCGCCACGGACGGCGTCGTACTGATCGGCCGCGACGGCAACATCCGCTCGATCAGCCGGCCGGCGGAAGCCCTTTTCGGCTTCGACAGCGACGAGGTCGCCGGCAAGCCCTTTGCCTCGCTGTTCGCCATCGAAAGCCAGCGCGCGGCGCGCGACTATCTCGCGGGCCTTTCGGAGCCGGGCGTGGCGAGCGTCTTGAATGACGGCCGCGAGGTCATCGGCCGCGAGGCGCAGGGACGTTTCATCCCGCTGTTCATGACCATCGGCAGGCTGCCGAACGACAGCGGCTTCTGCGCCGTGGTGCGCGACATCACGCAATGGAAGCGGGCCGAGGAAGACCTGACCCAGGCACGCGCGGTTGCCGAGCGCGCGTCCTCGCAGAAGACGGATTTCCTGGCCCGCATCAGCCATGAGATCCGCACGCCGCTCAACGCCATCATCGGCTTTTCCGAGCTGATGGTGGACGAGAAATTCGGTCCGATCGCCAACGACCGCTATCGCGACTACCTGCGCGACATCAACCGGTCAGGCAATCATGTGCTCGACCTCGTCAACGACCTGCTCGATATCTCGAAGATCGAGGCCGGCCAGCAGGAGATGGATTACGAGGCGGTGTCGCTCAACGACACGCTGGCCGAGACGGTGGCGATGATGCAGCCGCAGGCCAATCGTGAGCGCGTCATCATCCGGTCCAGCTTCGCCTCGCGGCTGCCGGAAGTGGTGGCGGATTTGCGAAGCGTGCGCCAGATCGCCCTCAACATCCTGTCCAACGCCATCCGCTATACCCAGGCCGGTGGCCAGGTGATCGTCTCGACCGCTTACGAAGCCTCAGGCGATGTCGTCATGCGCGTGCGCGATACCGGCATCGGCATGACCCCGGCCGAGATCGAGCAGGCGCTGAAGCCGTTCAAGCAGATCAATGCGCTGAAGCGCGGACGCGGCGACGGCACTGGCCTCGGCCTGCCCCTCACCAAGGCCATGGTGGAGGCGAACCGAGCCCGCTTCGCCATCACCTCGACGCCGGGCGAAGGAACCCTGGTCGAGGTCGTCTTCCCGTCGACCCGCGTGCTTGCCGAATAAGATCGTCTCGGTTCCAAAGAAAAAGGCGTCCGGGAGGACGCCTTGAGAAATGGGATGCTGTCACAACGGGGGCTTGAACTGAACCTCAGGGGACGAGGAACGGGATTTCTCCCTCAAGTTACACGCGACTATCGAGGTCGTCCCTTAACAAGTCCTTACCGGACCTCGGAAAAGTTTACGAATGTGTACCACCCGTGAAATCTAGGTAAATTCGCCGTACCGATTTCGTTAACCATGCCATCCGTCAGCCCGCCAGCTGCGGCAGGTCGCGGAACAGCTCCAGCGCTTCCGGGTTTGCAAGCGCTTCCTTGTTCTTCACGGCACGGCCGTGGACCACGTCGCGCACCGCGAGTTCGGTGATCTTGCCGGACTTGGTGCGCGGGATGTCGGTGACGGCGACGATCCTGGCCGGCACGTGACGCGGGCTGGCGCCGGTGCGGATCCTGGCGCGGATGCGCTTTTCCAGATCCTCGTCCAGGGTCACGCCGGCGGCCAGCCGCACGAACAGCACGACACGGACGTCATTGTCGAAATCCTGGCCGATGCAGAGCGCCTCGAGGATTTCCGGCATCTGTTCGACCTGGTTGTAGATCTCGGCCGTGCCGATCCGGACCCCGCCCGGATTGAGCGTCGCATCCGAACGGCCATGGATGATCATGCCGCCATGCGCCGTCCATTCGGCGAAGTCGCCATGGCACCAGACATTGTCGAAACGCTCGAAATAGGCGGCGTGATACTTCTTGCCCTCGGGGTCGTTCCAGAAGCCGATCGGCATCGACGGGAAGGCCTTGGTGCAGACAAGCTCGCCCTTCTCCTGCCGGATCGGCTTGCCGTCGTCGTCCCAGACGTCGACAGCGAGTCCGAGACCAGGTCCCTGGATTTCCCCGCTCCAGACCGGCTCGGTCGGCACGCCGAGCACGAAACAGGACACGATGTCGGTGCCTCCCGAGATCGAGGCCAGATGCACGTCCTTCTTAATGCCGTCATAGACGAAGCGGAAATCCTCCGGCGACAGCGGCGAGCCGGTGGAGGAGACGGTGCGCACGCTGGACAGATCGTGGCTCGCGATCGGCTTGAGCCCTGCCTTGCGAACGGAATCGATGAACTTCGCCGAGGTGCCGAAATAGGTCATCTGCTCGGCGTCGGCGAAATCGAACAGCACATTGCCGTCGGGGTAGAATGGGGAGCCGTCATAGAGCAAAAGCGAAGCGCCCGAGGCGAGGCCCGAGACCAGCCAATTCCACATCATCCAGCCGCAGGTGGTGAAATAGAACAGACGGTCGCCGTCGAGCAGGCCGGCATGCAGGCGATGCTCCTTGACATGCTGGATCAGCGTGCCGCCGGCCGAGTGCACAATGCATTTCGGTATGCCGGTCGTGCCCGAGGAAAACAAGATGTAGAGCGGATGCGCGAAAGGCAGCCGCTCGAAGCTGACCGTCCTGGCGGCGAATGGCGAGAGCGCTTCCTCGAGCGCGGTCGCCTTGTCGATGGTGGCGGCCACGTCGGCCGAGGTGCCGAGATAATCGACGATCAGCACCTTGCGCAGTATGGTGAGCTTGGCCGCCACGGCGCGGACCTTGTCGGCCACCTCGATCGCCTTGCCGTTGTACCAATAGCCGTCCGGCGCGATGAAGACGACCGGTTCGATCTGGCCGAAGCGGTCGAGCACGCCCTGCTCGCCGAAATCGGGAGAGCAGGACGACCATACCGCGCCGATCGAGCTCGCCGCCAGCATCGCGGCGATGGTGTCTGGCATGTTCGGCATCATGGCGGCGATGCGGTCGCCGGCCTTGACGCCGAGCGACAGGAAAAGCTGCTGCAGCCGCGAGGTCAGCGCGTGAAGCTCGTTCCAGGATAGCCGGCGCTCGACCTTGTCCTCGCCGCGAAAGACGATGGCAGGACCGCCGCCGGTCTTCTGCAAAAGGTTCTCGGCAAAGTTCAACTTGGCGTCAGGAAAGAAAGCCGCGCCGGGCATCCGCTCGCCGTCGATGAGGCCCCGCTCGCCTCTGTCGCCGACAAGCCCGCAGAAATCCCAGACCAGGCTCCAGAAAGCTTCTCGATCCTCGATCGACCAGCGGTGAAGTTCCGCGTAGCTGGAGAAAGCCTCCCCGGCCTTCGCTGCCGCGGCCTTCATGAACGCGGTTAACGGCGCTGCGTCGATCCGCTCCTGCGTCGGGGTCCACAAAGGTGTGTCGGCGGTCATGATCGCTCCTCCCAAAGCGCGTCGCGAACGAGCCAGTTAAGCTCAACATCGCCTATGCCATCGTTCCAAAAACGGCGCGCAACCGTGGACCGGGGTCGTACGGTCGCTTATGCATATTGCAGCGCAGCAGAGCAAGATTTTGTTCGCGCGACCCATGGCTGTCCCTGCGCAAATGCCATCGCAAGGCCATAAAGACTTGAAAAGCGTCGGCGCTCGGTTACACCGTCGGGCGATTTTGTCGGCAATAGAAGCATACGGGGCGAAATGCCATCATCTTTGATCCGGCGCGGGGTGTGGGCGATCGGCGTTGCCGTGCTCGTCATCGCGCTCGCGGTCGCGGCGCTGCCGCTGATTGCCTCGACCCGCATCGTGCGGGACCGCATCGCCTGGGAATTGAGCGCCTGGAGCGGCTTCAGGGTCACGATCGACGGCTCGCCGCGCATCGAGGTTTGGCCGAAGTTCCGGGCCATCCTCAGCGACGTGACCCTGTCGCAATGGACAGAGACCGACGCGCCGCCGGTGGTCGAGGCCGATCGCGTGGAGGTCGATCTCTCAGCCATGGCCGCCTTGCAGGGCGACGTCGCCTTCTCGACCGCAAGGCTGGTGCGCCCGACGATCAGGGTGCAGCGCATGTCGAACGGCTTCTATCTGCCACCGCTTCCGACCGGGGGCCGCATCACGCGCTCGATCGATACCGCGCGCGGTGTGGTCGCCGCCAACCCGCAGAAGCCCGACCTCGGCAGATTGCCTTCCGATCCGTTCGGCACCGTCGAGTTCCGCGATGGCCGCGTCGTGACGACGGCCGACGGCAAGGACACCGAAATCCTGAGCAGCCTGAGCGGCCAGGTGAACTGGGAGGCGATGAACAGTGATGCATCGCTGACCGCGACCGGAATCTGGCGCGGCGAGACCGTGCAGCTCGATTTCTCCTCGGCGAAGCCGCTGGTGCTGTTTGCCGGAGGCGCGGCGCCTGTCACCCTCTCCTTCAAGGCGGCACCAGCGACATTCTCCTTCGACGGAACGGCCTCGATGTCGGACAATGCCTATCTGGATGGCCAGGCGAAGTTCGCCGCCCCGTCGCTGCGGCGCGTGCTGGAGTGGTCGCAGGCCGGCCTCGCGCCGGGCGCCGCGATCGGGGCGGTCTCGGTCGCCAGCAAGGTGAACGCCTCGGCGGGGCGCGCGAAATTCGAGAACACGACCGTCACGCTGAACAACAATCCGGGCATGGGAGCGCTGGATTTCTCCTTCGCCGAAGGGCGCCCGGTGATCGCCGGCACGCTCGCCTTCGATACGCTGGATCTAAGATCTTTCCTGTCGGCCTTCACGCCCGTCGCGCCCACCAGCGAGGCCGGCCCAGGCGACATCGACACCAGCTTCGCCGACCGCATCAACCTCGACCTCAGGCTGTCAGCGGCGCATGCCATGGCGGGACCGGTGCAGCTCGCCGACGTCGCGGCGACCGCGCAGGTCAAGAACGGTCTTGCCGTCTTCGACATATCCGACGCGTCGGCCTTCAACGGCACCATCCAGAGCAGCCTGCGCTTCGACCGCAAGCCTGAGGGCACGCAGGTGGAGCTGCGGCTCCTGGCGTCGGATGTGGATACGGGAGCCTTTGCCACCGCGGCGGGAATGACGCGGCTGGTGCCGGCCGGCACCGGCACGGTGTCGGTCATCCTCAAGGGACCGGGCAAGGCGTGGAATTCGATCTTTGAGAATGCCGACGGATCGTTCTCGGCGACGTTCGGGCCGGGCACGCTCAACGGGCTCGACCTGCCGGCCTTCCTCAAGCGCAACCAGCAAGGCGGCTTCTTCGCGCTTGACGACGTCGCCAATGGTTCCCTGCCGATCGACGGCGCCGAGATCAAGGCAAGCATATCGAAGGGCGTAGCGCGCCTCGACAAGGCCGAGATCAATGCGCAGAAATACAAGATCTGGCTGTCGGGCATCGCCTCCTATGTCGGACGTGGGCTGGCGCTCTCGGGCGGCGTGATGCCCAGCGGACAGCCCGCACAGCAGCCCCAGCAGGCCAACGGCCAGGCGGCCAATCCGCCTCCCGCAGTGCCGAACCAGTCGCTGTTCTTCGTCGGCGGCAACTGGAGCGCGCCGTTCATCTCGCCGATCGCTCCCGGCGTTTCAGGCCAGTAAAATTCGGGGGCGCGAAGAGCGCCCCCGCCAGTTAAATTTAGCCGCGTTGCGCGGCCTGCTCGTCGAGCTGGCGCTGGATCTCGCGACGCTTGTTGGCGATCGAGGCGATGATGACGCCGACAGCCACGACCGCGATCAGGATGGTGCAGGCGGCGTTGATTTCCGGCGTCACGCCGAGACGCACCTGGCTGTAGATCTTCATCGGCAGCGTGGTGGCGCCCGGGCCCGAGGAGAAGCTCGCGATGACCAGATCGTCGAGCGAGAGCGTGAAAGCCAGCATCCAGCCGGAGATGATCGCCGGCAGGATGACCGGCAAGGTGATCTGGAAGAAGGTCTTCACCGGGGGCGCGCCGAGATCCATCGCCGCCTCCTCCAGCGAGCGATCGAACGAGACCAGCCGCGACTGCACGACGACGGCGACGAAGCACATGGTGAAGGTGATGTGCGCGAGCGTGACCGTGAAGAAGCCGCGGTCGAGCCCGACGGCGACGAAGAGCAAGAGCAGCGACAGGCCCGTGATGACCTCCGGCATGACCAGCGGCGCGAAGACCATGCCCGAGAACAGCACCCGGCCCCGGAAGCGCGTGTAGCGCGTCAGCGTGATGGCGGCGAGCGTGCCGAGCACGGTCGCCACCGTCGCCGAGATGACGCCCACGCGCGCCGTCACCCAGGTGGCGTCCATCAGGCCCTGATTGTGGAATAGCGACACGTACCACTTGGTCGAGAAGCCGCCCCAGACGGTGACGAGCTTCGATTCGTTGAAGGAAAAGACGATCAGAAGCACGATCGGCAGATAGAGGAAGGCAAAGCCCAGCACGATCGAGGTGATGTTGAAGCGGCTCCAGGTCGAGTTCATCTGCCCTGCTCCTGTGCCTTTGCTTGCGCCTGCTGGAAGAACATGATCGGGATGATCAGGACCAAGAGCAGGATGACGGCCACCGCCGAGGAGACCGGCCAGTCGCGGTTGGAGAAGAATTCGTTCCAGAGCGTCTTGCCGATCATCAGCGTCTGCGAGCCGCCGAGAAGGTCGGGGATGACGAACTCGCCGACGGCCGGGATGAACACCAGCAGGCAGCCGGCGACTACGCCGGGCAGCGACAGCGGGAAGGTGATCTTCCAGAAGGCGCCGATCGGCGGGCAGCCGAGATCCTCCGCGGCCTCGACCAGCGAATAGTCCATCTTTTCAAGCGACGAATAGAGCGGCAGCACCATGAAGGGCAGGTAGGAATAGACGATGCCGATGAAGATCGCCGTGTAGGTGTTCAGGATCACCAGCGGCTGGCTGATGATGTGCAGCGACGTCAGCAACTGATTGAGCAACCCTTCGGGCTTGAGGATGCCGATCCAGGCATAGACGCGGATCAGGAACGATGTCCAGAAGGGCAGGATCACCAGCATCAGCAGGGTCGGACGGATCGTCGCCGGCGCACGCGCCATGCCATAGGCGATCGGATAGCCGACGATCAGGGTGAGTATCGTCGAGATCCCCGCGATGACCAGGCTCGTCACATAGGCGTTGAAATAGAGCGCATCCTGGGTGAGCCAGGTGTAGTTATCGAAGTTGAGCTCGCGGAAGCCGGCGAGGAATCCTGAGATGCCGTCGCTGAAGTCGAGCACCGGCGTATAGGGCGGCATAGAGATCGCCGTCTGCGACAGCGAGATCTTGAAGACGATGATGAAGGGAACGAGGAAGAAGAACAGCAGCCAGAGATAGGGGATGATGATGACGAGGCGGTTGACGAAGCCTTTCGCCAGCCTCGCCGGCAGTGTCGTGGTTTGCGTCAATGGGGCGGCAGTCGCTGCGATATCGGTCATCTCAGCCTCTATCGGGTCAACACGACGCCGGCATCGGGCCGGAAGGAGACCCAGGCGCGGTCATTCCAGGTCAGCGGATCCTCGGTGACGCGCGAGGCGTTCAGCGCGCTTGCCCGCACGATCTGCCCGTCGTCGAGCCTGATGTGAAAGACGGTCATGTCGCCGAGATAGGCGACGTCATAGACCTCGCCTTCCAGCGCATTGACGGCATCAGCGGGCTTCTTCGAGGAGACCTTGATCTTTTCCGGCCGGATCGCGAAGACGATGTCGGAGCCGGCAGCGGCTTTGCCGCCATTGTCGACGACGATCTCAGCCCCGGTCGCGCCGGTGATGCGCGTCGCGTTTGCCGTATGCTCGGCAACCTTGCCCTCGAACATGTTCACGTTGCCGACAAAATGCGCCACGAAACGCGAGGTCGGCGCCTCGTAGATCTCGGCAGGCGTGGCGACCTGCATAACCTCGCCCTTGTCCATGATGGCGATGCGATCGGCCATGGTCATGGCTTCTTCCTGGTCGTGGGTGACGACGACAAAGGTGAGGCCGAGCTCCTGTTGCAGGTCCATCAGCTCGAACTGGGTCTCCTCGCGCAGCTTCTTGTCGAGCGCGCCGAGCGGTTCGTCGAGCAGCAGAACCTTGGGTCGCTTGGCGACCGAGCGGGCTAGCGCCACGCGCTGGCGCTGGCCGCCCGAGAGCTGATGCGGCTTGCGCTTGGCGAACTGCTCGAGCTTGACCAGCTTCAGCATCTCCGCGACGCGTTTTTCAATATCAGGCCCCGGCATGCCTTCCTGCTTGAGGCCGAAGGCGATGTTCTTCTCCACCGTCATATGCGGGAACAGCGCGTAGGACTGGAACATCATGTTGACGGGCCGCTTGTAGGGCGGGATGCCGCGCAGGTCCTGCCCGTCCAGCAGGATGCGGCCCGCCGTCGGCTCCTCGAAGCCGGCGAGCATCCTGAGCAGGGTCGACTTGCCGCAACCGGAGGCGCCGAGCAGCGCGAAGAATTCGCGCTCGAAGATGGTCAGCGACAGATTGTTGACGGCGGTGAAGTCACCGAACTTCTTGGTGACCTTGTCGAACTGGATATATGGCTTGGCGTTCGGGTCGTTCCATGGCGTGAAATCCCTGCGGATGCTGCCAAGCGATTTCATGATCCCCACTCCGTTACTTTTTTGATTCCCCAAAAGAAAGCGACCCCGGCAGTTGGCTGCCGGGGTCGTGTCTCAATGCTTACTGACCGGTGACGATCTTGGTCCAGGTGCGCGTGATGACGCGCTGTGTCTTTGGATCATATGGCTTGACGGTATAAAGCTTCTTGGTCGTCTCTTCGTCGGGATAGACCGCTGGATCTTCCAGGATCGCCTTGTCGACGAATTGCTGCGAAGCCTTGTTGCCGTTGGCGTAGAGCACGTAGTTCGACGACTTGGCGATGACTTCGGGGGTCATCATGTAGTTGATGAACTCGAGCGCTTCGGCGACATGCGGCGCGTCCGCCGGGATCGCCATCTGATCGAACCACATCTGGGCGCCTTCCTTCGGCACCGAATAGCCGATCTCGACGCCCTGCTTGGCTTCCTCGGCGCGGTTGCGCGCCTGGAAGACGTCGCCCGACCAGCCGATCGCCAGGCAGATGTCGCCATTGGCCAAGGCGTTGATGTATTCGGACGAATGGAACTTGCGGATATAGGGCCGGACCTTGAGCAACGCGTCCTCGGCCTTGGCAATGTCATCGGGCGAGGTGCTGTTGGGATCAAGGCCGAGATATTTCAGCGCCGCCGGAATGATGTCGGCGGGAGAATCCAGCACATAGACGCCGCAATCCTTCAGCTTGGCCAGCTTGTCCGGATTGAAGAAAACATCCCAGCTGTCGATCTTGTCGGTGCCGAGCGCAGCCGTCACCTTCTTGACATTATAGCCGAGGCCGACGGTGCCCCACATGTAGTTGACCGAATATTCGTTGCCCGGATCGTATTTGGCGGTGCGCTCGGAGATGACGTCCCACATGTTGGAGATGTTCGGCAGCTTCGACTTGTCGAGCTTCTGGAACACGCCCGCCTGGATTTGCCGCGCCAGGAAGTTCGCGCTCGGCACGACGACGTCGTAGCCGCTGCCGCCGGCCAGCAGCTTCGTTTCGAGGATCTCGTTGGAATCGAAGGTGTCGTAGACGACCTTGATGCCGGTCTTCTTGGTGAAGTCGTCAATGATCGAGCTGTCGATATAGTCCGACCAGTTGTAGACGTTGACAACGCGGTCCTCGGCATGGCCGCCTGCCGTGAAAAGCGTCAGAAATACCGACGTCGCCGAAAGCCAGAGCGCTTTGCGGATCATAGTGTTCTCCTTTGGTGAGTGTTCCCTTGCCGGCTCGTCGCGATATGGCGGCGCGGCATTGATTTCAGGCTATTGGGCTTTCCGAAGGGCAACAAGCGCGACCTGTCGGCGCTGCGCCGGGTTGCCGGTCGGTGGTCAAAGACCTCCCGCAGGGCGCCCTTGTAAGGTACCCGGGCGGCGTCAGCGGCGTTCGCCGTGGCGTGGGCAGAGATACGACGATGTGATCCGGCCCTGGTCGGGCCGGCAGAGACACTTGGCAAGATACGCCTGTCTTGTTGTTGCCGTGATCGCAGCCTGCCCGCCCGGCAGCGGGGTTGTCAATGGGGAAGGCTGCCTAAAGCGCGTCGCGCCGAGAGGGATTCAGGCGACGCGCTTTGGGTCTTTGTTTTGATGCATGTCGTTCGCCCAAAGACCGCTGCGCACTTTTGGGCGACATGCTGTTGTCTTGATCGCATGTCGTTGTCCCAGGACCGCTGCACACTTCTGGGCGACATGCTGTTGTCTTGATGCATGTCGTTCTCCCAAAACCGCTGCGCACTTTTGGGCGACATGCATTGGTCAATTGGGTGACGGCAGGCCGGTGATGCCGGGGCGCGCCGGCCGCGCCTGACGTTTGAACTCCAGGCCGATATGGACGAGCAGCGCGGTGACCACGATCGCGCCGCCGATGATGGTGCGCACCGACGGCACCTCGGAATGGACGAGCCAGACCCAGATCGGCCCGAGGATCGGCTCGAAAGTGCCGAGCAGCGCCGCGATTGCCGCCGGCACGAGCCGGGCGCCCATGGCAAAAAAGGCGAGGCCGACGCCGAGGTTGACGACGCCGAAGGCGAAGAGGAAGCCCATGTCGCGTGCGGACACCGCAAACTGCGAGGCCTGGGCGGCGGCAAAGATACCGGCAAGCAGCGCGCCGAGACAGGTGGCCGGCACCATGCGCACATGAGCAAAGCGCCGGGTGATCACCGTCGCGAACGAAAACATCACCGCAATCAGCAGCGCCAGGCCGTCGCCGATCGGGGACACGGCCCCGTCGAGGGATTCAGAGACCATGATGGCAACCCCAGCGATGACGGCGGCGATGGCAATCCAGGTGGCTTGGCTCACGCGCTCGCGAAACAGCAGCCAGGCGAGCAAGGCGGCCAGAAGCGGCACGCCGGCTTGCATCAGGAGAATGTTTGCAACCGTCGTATAGGCAAGCGCAACGATAAAGCTGGTCGAGGCCGTGGCAAAGCACAAGGTCACGCCGAGACCAGGCAGGCCCATATCGCGGAACAATCTCAACGTGCCCCGCCAGCCGTCGCGCCAGACCATGAACGCGACGAGGAAGGCCACCGCCCAGAGCGAGCGCCAGAACACCACGGCCCAGCTGTCGTCGACATGGATGAAACGGGCGATGGTGCCGCCAAAACTCCACATCAGCGCCGAGAGGAAGACCAGCAGCATGCCGATCCGCTCCTCGCGCGGCGAGACGTCTGGTAGGGCGACGCGAGGCGATGCGGTATCGGTCATGGACATGATTGTCAGCGAGTTATGCGCGCTATGGTGCACCAAGGACAACAGGAACTCTGCGTCTCAAACGACAGAACTGTGTCTCAATCGCGTAGCGCAAAGTAGAAAGCCGTGCGTGATCCAGCATTCACTGAAATGTGGGACAACGTCGCAGCGGTTTACTTCGACACAGGTCGAACCTGCACCCACGCGCAGGTCCGGACGGCGTGTATCATCCCTGAAAATCGAAGGCGCTGAGGCCCGTCACCATCTCGTCAAGGCCGAGCGGGCGCGTCACCGGCGGCTCGGCGCGCGCCAGGCAGCCGGCGCGCTCGCAAAGCCTGCAGGCGGGGCCGACCGGAGTGCCGAAACCTTGCCCGGGCTTGCCGGGGGATCCGGCCGGCAGCGCCGCGCCATAGACGATCTCGTCGCGAAAGCCGATATCGCAACCAAGCAGGAGCGCGGTGCGGCGCGGCCGTTCGGAGAAGGCGCTTTGCGGGCCTTCTAGGGTGCGGGCGATGCAAAGGAACTCGGCGCCATCGGGCATTTCCACCGCCTCGACCAGGATCTGGCCCGGCTGCGAGAAGGCCGCGTGAATGGGAAGCTTGGGGCAGCCGCCGCCGAAGCGACTTTGCGGATAACCCTGGCTGCCGGCCTTGCGGAAGCGGTTGCCGGCATTGTCGACTTCCAGCATGAAGAACGGCACGCCCGCCGCGCCCTGCCGCTGCAGCATGGTCAGGCGGTTGGCCGCCTGTTCGAAAGAGACGCCGAAGCGGGAACGCAAGACATCGATATCATAGCGGGCGCGAACGGCGGCGGCGTGGAAAGCCTGGTAGGGCATCATCAACGCATGCGCGGCATAGCGGCCGAGCTCGAAGCGGGCGAGCCGGCGGGCCTCGTCCGTGCCGAGCTTCAGCCCCTTGATCTCGCCCGCGACGGCCACCGACATGCGCATCAGGCTCGCCTCCATGGCGACTTCGCGCAGTTGATCGAAGGGCGACAGACGCTCCGACAGGAACAGGCGCTGCGAATGACGGTCATAGCGGCGGCGCCAGTTGGGCATGGTGGCGACCGGCAGCACCTTGACGACGATGCCGTGCTCGCGCCTCAACCAGGCCTTCAGCGCGCCGAACAGATCGTCGCCGGGCTCGAGGAGCGATGTGAAAGCCTCCGCCTCCTCCTCCAGCGCAGCAAAGTGGTTCGGCCGACGTTCGAACACTTCGTGGACTTCGTCGGCGGGCAGGCGCGCGCCGGACAGGGCGGTCGCCCTGCCCTCCTTGGCCAGCAGTTGGTTGAGATCGGACAGGCGCTCGGCCTGCTCGCGATAGGCGCGAAAGAGCTTCACCATCGCCGCCGAGGCATTGGGCGCCGTCTCGGCAAGGTCGATCAGTTCCTGATCACCGGGCAGTTCGCCGGCAAGAAGCGGATCGCTGAACGCTTCGCGCAAGGCCGCGATCGAGCCTTTGGTCTCTCCCTGCAATTCATGCGGATCGACCTTGTAGACGGAGGCCAGCTTGAGGATGAGTTGCACCGTCAGCGGCCGCTGGTTGCGTTCGATAAGATTGAGGTAGGAGGGCGAGATGCCCAATCCCTCGGCCATTGCCGTCTGGGTCAGCCCCCTGGCGTTGCGCAGCCGGCGCAGCCGAGGCCCGGCAAAGATCTTCTGGTCGGCCATCGCTTCCACCCTTGACAAGAATTTACAGGCGCATCGAACCCAACGCCCGCCTTGCCGCTTTTGCAATCATGACAAATTTACAGAGCAGACTTGTCAATGGCAACACAGCTTTTCCTTTATTTTCGGCACCAAGCGGCGGTTTCTCTGGCCTATTTCGCGCTGCAATGTAAACGATGTCATACACAGACGTCGCGGGATATGGCCTTGCGATGTGGCGCTGAAGCAGTTTTCAAACGATCCGGAGTGACCAATGACCGATTTTTACAACCTCGTCCCCTCCGCGCCGGAAGGCCGTTTCGATGGCATCGAGCGCCCCTACTCGCCAGAGGATGTGAAGCGGCTGCGCGGCTCCGTGCAAATCCGCCAGACGCTAGCCGAGATGGGTGCGAACCGGCTGTGGAAGCTCATCCACGAGGAGGATTTCGTCAACGCGCTCGGCGCGATGTCCGGCAACCAGGCCATGCAGCAGGTTCGGGCCGGGCTGAAGGCGATCTATCTCTCGGGCTGGCAGGTGGCCGCGGACGCCAACACGGCTTCGGCCATGTATCCGGACCAGTCGCTTTATCCGGCCAATGCGGCGCCGGAACTCGTCAAGCGCATCAACCGCACCCTGCAGCGCGCCGACCAGATCGAGACATCCGAAGGCAACGGGCTTTCGGTCGAGACGTGGTTCGCGCCGATCGTCGCCGATGCCGAAGCCGGTTTCGGCGGCCCGCTCAACGCCTTCGAGATCATGAAGGCCTTCATCGAGGCGGGTGCTGCCGGCGTCCACTATGAGGACCAGCTGGCGTCGGAAAAGAAGTGCGGCCATCTCGGCGGCAAGGTGCTGATCCCGACCGCGGCGCATATCCGCAACCTCAACGCGGCGCGCCTGGCGGCCGACGTGATGGGCACGCCGACGCTGGTCGTGGCGCGCACGGACGCGGAAGCAGCAAAGCTCTTGACCTCCGATATCGACGAGCGCGACCGGGCTTTTGTCGATTACGATGCAGGCCGCACGGTCGAGGGCTTCTACAATGTGAGGAACGGCATCGAGCCTTGCATCGCGCGCGCCGTGGCCTATGCGCCGCATGCCGACCTGATC
>NZ_RZSB01000189.1:0-8823 GCF_004023285.1 Mesorhizobium sp. M2A.F.Ca.ET.067.02.1.1 | reverse complement strand
ATTACGCACGACATCGGCGCGCTTCCCACCGCCCCTCCACGTCGGCTAACCCCTGCCCTGTCGCCGATCCTTGCCAGCCGAACTACGAAGAATGCCCCTGACGGTCTGTCAGGCGGCGTTGCCGCTGCGGGGATTGCGCAACGGCTCGAAAATAACCTCAGCGGCAGCCGCGTCGAAGGCAAGCGCGTCGCGCATCGGCAGTGCGGGCGAAAACAGATAGCCCTGCGCGATCATGCAGCCCAGCGAGCGCAGGATCATGCGGTCGGCGTCGGTCTCGACGCCCTCGGCCATCACCTCGATGCCCAGCCTGCGGCCAAGGCCGATCACCGCCTCGACCACGGCCTGGTCCTCCACGGATTTCGCCAGGTCACGGACGAAATCCTTGTCGATCTTGATCTTGCGGATGCGGCTGTCCTTCAGCGACACCAGGGTCGAGAAGCCGGTGCCGAAATCGTCGAGAACGATCGATATGCCGGCATCCGCCAGCCGCCCGACCTTTTGGCCGACCCGGTCGCGGTCGACCGGCGCCTCCTCGGTGATCTCGATCTCGAGCATCGCGGCCGGCACGTTCTGCGCCTTGAGGCCGTCGAGGATCATGTCATCGACATTGCCGGCCTCGAGCTCGCGCGGCGAAAGGTTCATCGCCACCCGCACATCCGGGCGGCCCTGCCGCACCAGCTCTGCGATCATGGCGCAGCAATTGAGGAACACCGTTTCGGTCAGCAGCGAAAGCAGGCCGGTCTCGCGCGCGGCGGTGACGATCTCGGGCGGCGAGATTGCGCCACGGACCTCGTGCTGCCACCGCAGCAGCGCCTCGAAGCCGACGACCGCGCTGGTGTCGAGCCGCACCAGCGGCTGGAACCAGCAGCAGAGCGCGCCCGACTCGATCGCGCCACGCAGATCGCGCTCGATGCGGTTCCTGCGCTCCAGCGCGGCGTCGAGATCCGCGTCGAACAGGCAGTATTCGTTCCTGCCGCCGCGCTTGGCCGCATAGAGCGCGAAATCGGCCTTGAGCAGCATCTCCGTCAATTGCGGCTTGTCCGCCTGATAGATGCCGATCGACGCGCCGACGCGCACCGAATTCAGCTCCGGGTCCGGATTGGCGATGGCCGCGATGATGCTTGACGCAAGCTCGCCGGCCGCCTGCGGCGACCTGCAGGCGGAGAAGAGCAGCACGAACTCGTCGCCGCCGATGCGCGCGATCGTGGCGACTTGCGGGGCGTGGTCCTCGATCCGGCGCGCCACCTTGACCAGCAGTCCGTCGCCGATGGTGTGGCCATAGGTGTCGTTGACGGATTTGAAGCCGTCGAGGTCGATCAGCATGGCCACGAACGGGCCGTCGGAAAGGCCGAGCCCGGCGATTGCCTGCTCCAGCCCGTAGCGGTTGAGCAGGGCCGTCAGCGGATCGCGCCTGGAGTTGCGTTCCATCTCGGCTGCGAACTCGCGCGCCTCGTATTTGAAGCGGCTTGTCTCGCGGAAGCGGGATTGCCCCAGAAGCGCGCCTCTGATCATGCCGCCGAGGAACAGCAGGATGGTGAAGCCCAGCACGTCGTTCTCGACGCCGCCTTGCGCCAGCACGCAGGCCGCGGCGGTGAGAAGCGGCAGCGTGATGAAGTTGATCGAGGCCGGCGCGTGGGAGGTACAGTAGGTGACCGAGCCGGCCGAGGTGCCGGCGAGCATGATCAGATAGAGCGGCGCCTGGGCGGTGGTGTACCCTTCGCTGAGCAGCGCCAGGAACGACCAAGCGACACCCGACGCCAGCGCCAGCAGGCCATAGAGGGAAAGCCGGACGACGACCGCCTGCTGCCGCTCGTCGGCCGCGCCCGACTGGGCGAGCGCGAGCACCACGCGAGCGCCATTGACCAGGGCGATGGCGGCAAACCACGCCACTGCGGCAAGGCCGCCTCCCGACAACAGCTGCACCGCCAGGATCAGGGCTGCCAGCACCGTGCCGATGGGCATCGAGATGAAGACGCCCTTGCTCAGATCGGCGAGCTGATCGCGCAGGATGCCGGCGTCCACGGCTCCGCCGCGCTCCCCGGAAGAGGGACCCGCAGCCAGCCGCTCATCATGCCTTGTCATGACCTAAGTGGTTAGGCGACCGGGATGAAAATCGTGTTAAGGATTTCAGCGGTTTACGGAGCATTTCCTGATTACGAACTGACGGCGCCAGAAGCTCGGAGAAAACAGGGCGCCGATGGCCTAGCGGAATTGATCGCCATGGCACGGCGCGAGAAAAACCCTATCGTGTTTGTGTGACCGGCAAGCCCAAGCGGAGTTCCAACCCATGACCCTCACCAATCGAGACATCGTCGAGCTGACCGAATGGCGCCGCAAGCTGCACCGGCAGCCGGAAATTTCCAACGAGGAGGAGAAGACGGCGAAGGAAGTGGTGGACTTCCTCGCCGATACCGGGCCGGACAAGGTGCTGACGGGGCTCGGCGGCCATGGCGTGGCGGCGGTCTATGACAGCGGCCAGGCCGGGCCGACGGTGCTGTTCCGCTCCGAGCTCGACGCGCTGCCGATCGAAGAACTTTCGGCCGTCGCGCATTCTTCGCAAGTGCCGGGCAAGTCGCACATGTGCGGGCATGACGGGCACACCGCGATCCTGGCCGCGCTCGGCCGCCAGTTCGGCCGCGAGCGGCCGGCGCGGGGCCGCGTCGTGCTGATGTTCCAGCCGGCCGAGGAGACCGGAAACGGCGCGGCCGGCGTCGTCGCCGATCCGCGCTTTGCCGAGATCGCGCCGGACTTCGCGTTTTCGCTGCACAATCTGCCCGGCGTGCCGTTCGGCGAGGTGCGCCTGAAGGCCGGCACCGTCAACTGCGCCTCGCGCGGCATGCGCATCGTGCTCGAGGGCAAGACGGCGCATTCCTCGATGCCCGAGACCGGCACCTCGCCGATGCCGGCTGTGAGCGAGCTGATGCCGGCGCTGCCCGCGCTCGGGCGCGGCACTTTCGCGGATGACGATTTCGGCATGGTGACCGTCACCCATTGTTCGATGGGCGAAGCCGTGTTCGGCATCGCGCCGGGCTATGCGGAAGTGTGGGCGACGCTGCGCACCAGGCGCGACGAGCGCATGGCCGAACTCGTCGCCGCCGCGGAGGCGCTGGCCAGGAAAATCGCCGCCGCGCATGGTCTTGCCGTGCGCTTCGACTATCACGAGATCTTCGTCGCCAGCATCAACGCGCCGGACGCGGTGGATCATCTCGCCCGCGCGCTTGACGAGGAAGGCGTTGCGCGCAGCGAGGTGGCGCTGCCGATGCGCGCGTCGGAGGATTCGGCATTTTCGGCCACAGCGCCAAATCAGCGATGTTCTTCCTCGGCGCCGGCGAAAGGCACCCATCGCTGCACAATCCCGACTATGATTTTCCCGACGACCTGATCCCGATCGGCTCGCGAATCTTCATGCGCGCGGCGCGCAATTTGCTTGGCTGATCGAACGCCTACGATGGTCGATCCGGTCGACGCCGATTTCTTCGCCCGCGACGCGCTTGTGGTCGCCCGCGCGCTGATCGGCGCTACGCTTACGCTGTCCGGTGTCGGCGGCATCATCGTCGAGACCGAGGCCTACCGGCGCGACGATCCCGCCTCACACGCGTATCGTGGCCGCACGCCGCGCAACGCGCCGATGTATGGCGCGCCCGGCACGGCCTATGTGTATCGCTCCTACGGCCTGCACTGGTGCCTGAACGCGGTGTGCCTGCCGGGCAGCGCCGTGCTGATCCGCGCGCTCCAGCCGCAATCGGGCATTGCCGAGATGCACGGCCGGCGCGGCGTAGCTGACGAGCGGGTGCTCTGCTCCGGGCCCGGCAAGCTCTGCCAGGCGCTCGGCATCGACGGCTCGCACAATCGGCTGCCGCTGACCGCGCCGCCTTTCGAGTTTGCCCCGTCGCGGGCCGATCCCTCCGCCATCGTCAGCGGCCGCAGGATCGGCCTGACCAAGGCGGTGGAATTCGAGTGGCGGTTCGGGCTTCGCGGGTCGGCCTATCTCAGCCGGAAATTCTGAGCGGCGGCGAGCGGGCTCAGATTTCCATGCTGTCGAAAATGAAGATCTGAACGCCCGACCCATCAGGCGCGTAGAGCCGGCGATCCGCGCCGGCCGCTTTTCCCTCCGGGCTCGCCATCCCTTTTTTCATCGCGTCGAGATCGTCGAAATGAAGTGTCCCGATCAGGTAGACGTCAGACGGTCCGGCGAGCACCGTGATCGGCCCCCGGCTTACTTCGTATTTCCTCAAGCCCGGTATCTTCTTGGCCAGCGGTATATGCGTCTCGAAATAGTGCTTGTCGAACGCCTGCGCGTCGGCTGGCTGCTTGTAGATGACGATCATTCCAGCCATTGCGGCTCTCCTTTTCGGTGCGGACGAGTTAAGGACGAAGCGGCGGGTGGAAACGGAACGAGGTGTTGAAAAAATTTCGGGAACGCCTCGACGGACGACGACAGCAGTTGTCCGGCTCTCTCCTTTTGCCGCCATCTCGCTTGTGCGAAGAAGCATTCTGTGGTCTCTCCGGCCTTAAATTAGCGAGGACTCAAGGATGAGAAATGCGGTGATCGCCGCGCTCTGCGCGGGTGTGGCTGGATGCGTGTCCTCTCCAGCCGACTATGGCGCCTCGCTGTCGCAACAGGATCCGAAATGGGCATCGCCGGGATGCCAGCAGGCCCGCGCCGCCGCAGCCGACTATGCGCAGCGCGAGAAGGACCATCCCGGCTGGGGCATGGGCGTGCTGCTTGGACCTTACAGCATGGGGATGGTGGCGGCAGTGAAGGAGCATGAGCGGCAGCAGCGGCTGCTGCTTGCCAGGCAGACGCACCTGCAGTGCTCAAGCCGGCCGCTGCCGAAAGAACTGGATTTCAATCCGGCAATCTATGCGCCGAAGAAGGAGCATTATCCGTAGGGGACGGCCGCGTTGCGGTTCAGGCCGCCAACTTACTCCACGCTTTCAGCAGCGGCCCGTCGCTGCCAAAAAGCGGATCCTTGTCGGGACGGCGGACCCCCGGGATCGTGCGCAGCGCCTCGGCATGCTGCTCGGGGCTGCGGCACAGATCATATGTGCCGAACGGCGGATAGGCGCCGACCACCAGGAGGTCGGCCGAGCCGGACAGGCGCTGGTGGCCAGTGCCTGCCGGCAGCACCGCCACGTCGCCCGCCTCGACCTCGAGCACCTTGCCCTTGTCACCGCCGAAGCGCACCTCGGCGGCGCCGCGCGCGATGCCCAAAACCTCATGGATGCGCGAGTGGTAGTGAACGAAGCTGTAGATGCCGTTGCGCCAGCTGTCGCCCCAGCCATTCGCGGCGAAAATCTCCTCGAAGACCGCGGCCGGATCGACGTCGTCCGGCAGCGGCACCGCGCCGGGATAGACAAGCATGGGCCATCGCGGATGATTGGGCACCAGCCCGTCATCGGCGAAGCGAAAGGCGAGAGGCTCCTGCTTTTTGACTTGTTGCGCCATCCTTGCCATTCCTGCAGCACTGTCGGGTCTAACGGTTTGCAGCGCGCTTTGCTCCGGTCAGCAACGTCTTCAGCATGGACTTGGGCGCGCCCAACGGGCCGGTAATCAGCAGTGACCGTAAAGAGCTGGTGGCGGCGGTTACTGCGGAAGCAACCGCGAGACCTTGAGGCGCGGCGCGAAGAAGCAGCGCAGATAGGGCTGGTTGGTGATGACGTATCTGTTCTCGCAGATATGGTATCGGCCGTCCGGCGATTCCTGCACGCGCTCTCGCGGGATGTTGAAGCCATCGGGCAGATAGACATAGCCGCCGTCCGCCCTGGACTGCACCGAGGACTCCGGTATGGGGCGGCAATCCGTGCCGCCGCAGCATTTGAGGTTCGTTATCGGATCGACCTTGTTTTGGTACCAGTCGTGGCCGTTGGCGCCTGTCGCGGCGGCAAGGCAGATGACGGTGACGATGACCCTTCGCATGGCGTTCCTCGACGAGGCGGAGGCGCTGCTCATTCGAGCGTCATGTATATGAGCGTTCCGCCAGAAACGCCATTGCCCGACAAGGGGTCGGAAAGCGAGGCCCGGCCCTTGGGACCGCGATGGCGGAGCCGGATCCTCGGACAGAGTCCGGCCTTTCCGATCACACCAGCCGCTGCCCGCCGTCGATATGGACGGTCTCGCCGGTCATGAATTCGTTCTGCATGAGATAGAGATAGGCCGGCGCGATGTCGGCGGGCCTGGCGATCCTGCCGGCCGGGATGCGGCCGCCCATCTGCCCGAAATAGCCTGTCTTGGCTTCTCCGACGATCTCGTCCCACATTTCGGTGTCGACCCAGCCGGGCGAGACGATGTTGACGCGGGTGGGCGCGAGCTCCAGCGCCAGCGCGCGAGCGAAATAGCTGAAGGAACCGGCGACCGCCGCGACCACCGCGCCGCCCGGAACCGGCGGGCGGTCCTTGTTGATGCCGGAGGTGAAGATCATCGAGCCGCCTTTGTTCAATTTGCGCACAGCATGCTTGGCAAGCATCACCGACCCGATCAGCTTGCCGTCGACGAAGCCGCGCACGAAATCCATGTCGGTCTCGCCGATCGGAAAATTGGGCGGCGGCGTGCCGGCCGTCGCCACCAGATGATCGAAGGCGCCGGCTTGCTCGAACATGCGGGACACGTCCGCCTCGTTCGCCATGTCGGCGGCAATGCCTGTCACGTGTCCTGCCCCGAGCCGCTCTTCGGCGGCCTTCAGCTTGTCCTCGGAGCGGCCGACGATCACGACTTCCGCGCCGTGTTCCAGGGCGGCTGCAGCGACGCCGAAGCCGATGCCCGAGCTGCCGCCGACGATGATGAGCTTCTTTCCCGTGAGACTGGTCATGGGTTTTCTCCGTTCTTCCAGGGATGGGTTCAAAATCAGGCGCGGCCGGCGTGGGCGGCGGCGATGTCGGCGAGGATGATCTTCTTCATCGAATACATCGCCTGGCGCCCCCGGTCGGCCTTCGCGCGATCCGGATCGTTCATCAGCCGCAAGGCTTCGCCCGGGATGACCTGCCAATAGACGCCGAACTTGTCCTTCAGCCAGCCGCAGGGCTGTTCCGAGCCGCCGCCGGCGGTCAGCGCGTTCCAGAAATAGTCGGTCTCTTCCTGGTCCCCAGTCTCGATGTAGAGCGAGATGCGCTCGTTGAAAGGCGGCACCCCGCCGGCATTGAGCGCGGTAAAGCGCTGGCCTTCGAGCTCGAAGTCGAAGATCGCGTGCGGCTTGTCGGTGAACTCGATCGCGCCGAGCGCGCGGCTGTTCTTGAAGACCGAGAGATAGAAATCCCGCGCGGCTTCGGCATCGAGATTGAACCAGAGGAAAGGATGAACGGTGGCCATGGCGTCCTCGCACGTTGGTGAGTTTTGATCACAAGTTCTGTGAGGATTTTTGGCTGGAAAAAGCACGATGGACAAACCAAAGTTTGGCAAGTATTTGTTACCATAACTCACAAATGGCTTCGCCATGACCCGCAAACTGCCGCCGCTCAACGCCTTGCCGGCCTTCGAGGCCGCCGCACGGCATTTGAATTTTTCCAGGGCTGCCGACGAGCTCAACCTCACCCATGGCGCGATCAGCCGGGCGATAAAACATCTGGAGGATCAGCTCGGCGTGCAGCTCTTCGAGCGCGCGACGCGCTCGGTGCGGCTCACACCGGTCGGCGAGCCTTATGCGGTCGCGGTGCGCGAGGCGCTCGACCAGCTCGCGCTGGCGACGCAGACCGCGACCTCGCGCCATTCCGGCTCGACGCTCAATGTCAGCACGTCGGACGGGTTTGCCGGAAAATGGCTGGTGCCGCGGCTCTACCGGTTTCACCGCGCGCATGGCGATATCGATGTGCGCGTCTCGACCACCGGCCGGCTGACCAATTTCCGCGGCGACGGCATCGACGTCGCTATACGATATGGCGGCGGCCATTATCATGGGCTGACGTCGGAGTTCCTCACCGGTGAGGAAGTGTTTCCCGTCTGCAGCCCGAAGCTGCTGGAAGGGCCACATCCGCTCAGGCACCCGCAGGACCTCAAGCACCACACGCTGATCCGCGACGGCTACCGCATCGACTGGGCGGCGTGGCTGGCCAGCGCCGGCGTCGAAGGCGTCGATCCCAACAGCGGGCTCACCTTCGATTCCGCCACCTTCGCGGTAGAATCGGCCGTCCAGGGCGAAGGCGTGGTGCTCGGCCGCACCATGCTGGTCTCCGCCGACCTTGCCACCGGCCGGCTGGTGCGGCCGTTCGACCACGCACTGAAGGCGGTCTCGAGCTTCTATCTGGTCTATCCGCCGGAGGCGATCCGCCAGCGCAAGGTCAAGGCGTTTCGCGACTGGCTGTTTTCGGAGATCGAGCCGGGCTGATGAGCGCAGCCATCTACACACCGCCTTGCACGCGCGTGCCGCCTTCGAGACATGACACTTGACTCGCGCCTCTTGCGGCAATCCAACCTGTACGCCGATATATTAGCAATTGCTTCTTTGTAGAGTGGGCACGTGCTATTGTGGTCCTGGGAACGGCGGACGCGCCGTGAGCGCCCCGCGTTTCCCTTGTGGGAGGAAACCAATGGCTCACTACGTATTGCTGTCAAACTTCACCGACCAGGGTATCAGGACCATAAAGGACACCCAGAAGCGTGCCGAGGCTTTCAAGGAGATGGCCAGCAAAAGCGGGGTCAAGATTCACACCTTGTTGTGGACGCTGGGCAAGCATGATGTCGTGGCGGTTGCCGAAGCGGAGGACGACATTGCCGCGACTGCGCTGGGCCTATCAATCGCATCGATGGGCAACATCAGAACCGAGACCCTGAGGGCGTTCGATACGGCGGATATGGCCAAGATACTGGCAAGGATGGCCTGACCGTTACCT
>NZ_RZSB01000188.1:0-8834 GCF_004023285.1 Mesorhizobium sp. M2A.F.Ca.ET.067.02.1.1 | reverse complement strand
GGTGACGAGGATCGGCGTTGACAGCAACGGCATCGCCGATATCGAGGCGCTTGCTGCTGCGCTTGCTCAGCATGACAAGGCGGCTGGCCTGCCGCTGGTGGCGATCCACGCCGCCAACAATGAGACCGGCGTTGTCCAGCCGGTCGGTCGCATTGCCGAGATCGTCAAGGCCGCCGGCGGGGTGCTGGTCGTCGACGCCGTGCAGGCCGCCGGGCGGATTCCGCTCAATATGTCAGTTCCTTATGCCGATTACCTGATCCTGTCCTCGCACAAGATCGGCGGTCCCAAGGGCGTCGGCGCGATCGTCGCCGCGTCCGACCTGATGATGCCGCGGCCGCTGGTCAATGGCGGCGGCCAGGAGAAGGGCCATCGCGCCGGGACGGAAAACGTTGCCGGGATCGCCGGTTTCGGCGCCGCCGCGCGGGCAGCGCTTGCCGGCCTCGGCAATATGGACGCCATCGCGCGCCGGCGCGACGAGGTCGAAGCCATCGTGACCGAACTGGCGCCGGACGCGGAAATCTTCGGAAATGGCGCTCAGAGGCTTGCCAACACGACATTCTTCGCTATTCCCGGCGTCAAGGCCGAGACGGCGCAGATCGCTTTCGATCTTGCCGGCGTCGCGCTGTCGGCGGGCTCGGCCTGCTCATCGGGAAAGGTCGGGCCAAGCCATGTGCTGAAGGCCATGGGCCATGGCGACAGCTTGGGCGCCTTGCGCGTGTCGATCGGCCGCGCGACCGGCGCCGAGGAGATAGAGGCCTTCCGGGCCGCGCTGGCGGGCATCGTCGCGCGCCGGGCGGGTAAGGAAGAAGCCGCCTGACGGCGGCGAAGACGAATTCAGGCCCTGCGGCCTGGTAGAGTGGTGCGTTTTGTCCTGGCCGGGTGAATTTCCGGCGGATACGCACTATATGGAGCTTACTCCGCTGCGCACCCCTGCCGGGATGCGATCACAGCGGTGCCATAGTTTGAAAACTGCCGGGCCTTGACCCCGGCGTGGATGGAGAACGCTTATGCCTGCTGTGCAGGAGACGATCGATCGAGTCCGAAAGATCGACGTCGACCAGTATAAATACGGATTCCAGACAGAGATCGAGATGGACAAGGCCCCGAAGGGCCTGAGCGAGGACATCATTCGCTTCATCTCGGCCAAGAAGGATGAGCCGGACTGGATGCTGGAATGGCGTCTGGGGGCCTATCGCCGCTGGCTGACGCTGGAAGAGCCGACCTGGGCGCGCGTCCACTATCCGAAGATCGACTTCCAGGACATTTATTACTACGCCGCGCCGAAGAGCACGCCGGGGCCGAAGTCGCTGAGAGAAGTCGACCCTGAACTGCTCAAGGTCTATGAAAAGCTCGGCATTCCGCTCAAGGAGCAGGAAATCCTGGCCGGCGTGCAGAAGCTCGCGGCGGTGGACGAGGAAGCGGAGATAGGCGACAACGTCTACAAGTCCGGCCGCGTCGCGGTCGACGCCGTGTTCGATTCGGTTTCCGTGGTCACCACCTTCAAGGAAGAGCTCGCCAAGGCGGGCGTCATCTTCTGCTCGATCTCGGAAGCGATCCGCGAGCATTCGGAACTGGTCAAGAAATATCTCGGCTCCGTGGTGCCGACCTCGGACAATTTTTACGCGACGTTGAACTCGGCCGTGTTCACCGACGGTTCCTTCGTCTTCGTGCCGAAGGGCGTGCGCTGCCCGATGGAATTGTCGACCTATTTCCGCATCAACGAGAAGAACACCGGCCAGTTCGAGCGCACGCTGATCATCGCCGAGGAGGGGGCTTACGTCTCCTATCTCGAAGGCTGCACGGCGCCGCAGCGCGACGAGAACCAGCTGCACGCGGCGGTGGTCGAGTTGATCGCGCTCGACGATGCCGAGATCAAATATTCAACGGTGCAAAACTGGTATCCCGGCGACGCCGAGGGCAAGGGCGGCATCTACAATTTCGTCACCAAGCGCGGCGACTGCCGCGGCGACCGCTCGAAGATCTCGTGGACGCAGGTCGAGACGGGTTCGGCCATCACCTGGAAATATCCGAGCTGCATCCTGCGCGGCGACGATTCCTCGGGCGAGTTCTATTCGATCGCGGTGTCGAACGGCTATCAGCAGGTCGATAGCGGCACCAAGATGATCCATCTCGGCAAGAACACGTCGAGCCGCATCATCTCCAAGGGCATCGCCGCCGGCTTCTCGCAGAACACCTATCGCGGCCAGGTCTCGGCGCACCGCAAGGCGGCCAACGCGCGCAACTTCACCAATTGCGACTCGCTTTTGATCGGCGACCAGTGCGGCGCGCACACCGTGCCTTACATGGAAGCCAAGAACGCGACGGCGAAGTTCGAGCACGAGGCGACGACGTCGAAGATTTCCGAGGACCAGAAGTTCTACGTCATGCAGCGCGGCATCCCCGAAGAGGAAGCGATCGCGCTGATCGTCAACGGCTTCGTCAAGGATGTCATCCAGCAGCTGCCGATGGAGTTCGCCGTCGAGGCGCAGAAGCTGATCGGCATCAGCCTCGAGGGTTCGGTCGGCTGACCGCAAAAGTTATTCAGGAAGAAACTATGCTTGAGATCAGGAATTTGCATGCGCGCATCGTCGATGACGGCACCGAGATCATCCGCGGCCTGAACCTGACGGTGAAAGCCGGCGAGGTCGCCGCCATCATGGGTCCGAACGGCTCGGGCAAGTCGACGTTGTCCTATATCCTCGCCGGCCGCGAGGACTATGAGGTCACCGAGGGCGACATCCTCTATAACGGCCAGTCGATCCTCGAAATGGACCCGGCCGAACGCGCCACCGCCGGCATCTTCCTCGCTTTCCAGTATCCGATGGAGATACCGGGCGTGGCGACCATGGAATTCCTGAAAGTGGCGATGAACGAGCAGCGCAAGGCGCGCGGCGAGGAGCCGCTCAAGGTGCCGGAGTTCCTCAAGCGCGTGAAGGAAGCCGCGGCTTCGCTCAGCATGGACATGAACATGCTGAAGCGGCCGCTCAATGTCGGCTTCTCCGGCGGGGAAAAGAAGCGCGCCGAGATCCTGCAGATGAAGCTGCTGGAGCCAAAACTCTGCGTGCTCGACGAGACCGATTCCGGCCTCGACATCGACGCGCTGAAGATCGTGTCCGATGGCGTCAATGCGCTGCGTTCGCCGGAGCGCGCCATCGTCGTCATCACCCACTACCAGCGCCTGCTCGAGCACATCGTGCCGGATTCGGTGCACGTGCTCTACAAGGGCCAGGTCATCAAGTCGGGCGACAAGTCGCTGGCGCTCGATCTCGAGGCCAACGGCTATGCCGGTGTGATAGGCGAAGCCGCGTAAGATGGGAGCGGTCGAGGCGAAAGTCATGAACATGCATGCACAGCCCCAGCGGACCTTGGCCGAGATGGCGCTGATCGACGCCTTTGGCGAGCGGCTGTCGCAACTGCCCGGCGACGGCGCCGTGATGGTCAAGCGCGACGACGCGATCGAGGCGATCAAGCACGGCCTGCCGACGCGGCGCGTCGAATCCTGGCATTACACGGACCTGCGGCGGTTGCTGACCAACGTGCCGGCCTTCGAGGCCGACGCCGTGGCCAAGGCACTTGCGCCGGTTCTTGAAGGGTCGGCCGTGCTGCCTGTGCTGAACGGAGTTTCGCAGGCGAAGCTGCCGGAGATCGACGGCGTCACGGTGCAGCGCCTGTCGGAAAAGCTGACCGACGGCAGCGTCGCGCCGGGACTCGATCCCTATGGCGACGACGATGCGATCGGCGCTCTCAACACCGCCTTCGTCGCCGACGGCTATTTCGTCGATATCGCCGACGGTGCCGAGCTGGAAAAGCCGATCGAATTGCAGAACCTGCAGGCTGGCGGCCAGTCGCATGTGCGGCTGTTGGCGCGTGTCGGGGCCGGCGCCAAGGCGGTCATCGTCGAGCGCCAGACGGGCGAGGGCGACGAGGCGCTGGTCTCGTCGGTCAGCCAGCTCGTGGTCGGTGACGGCGCGGAAGTGACCTGGCTGATCGTGCAGGAGCAGCCGGATACAGCCACGCATCTCGCCCAGTTCAAGGCGCATATCGGCAAGGATGCCAAGCTGACGCTGTTCGTGATGAATGCCGGCGGCAGGCTCGTTCGCCAGGAGGTCGTCGTCAGGACGACGGGCGAGGGCGCCGATTTCAAACTGCGCGGCATCAACCTTCTTGCCGGCGACACGCATACCGACACCACCATGGTGCTCGACCATGCCGTGCCGCACACGACGTCTACGGAAGTGATCCGCAATGTGGTGACCGGCAAGGCGCGCGGCGTCTTCCAGGGCCGCATCAACGTGCATCAATATGCGCAGAAAACCAATGCCAAGATGGCCTGCAACACGCTGCTTCTGTCGGATGACGGCGAGTTCTCGACCAAGCCGGAGCTGGAGATCTTCGCCGACGACGTGGTCTGCGGCCACGGCGCGACGGTCACCGAGATCGACCATAACCATCTGTTCTACCTGATGGCGCGCGGTATCGACGAAAAGTCGGCGCGGGGCCTTCTGGTGAAGGCGTTCGTGGCCGAAGTGATCGAGGAACTTGACGACGAGGCACTCGTCGAAGCGCTGGAAGAGCGGCTCGACGGCTGGTTTTCGACGCATGGCTAACGCCTAGCCTTCTCCCCGTTCACGGGGAGAAGGTGGCCCGAAGGGCCGGATGAGGGGTGCGTGACAGAGTGAGGCGGTGCCTCGGAAGAGCTTGTGATGGACCAGAAGATCGAAACCACCCCCTACGACGTCGAGGCGATCCGCCGCGACTTCCCGATCCTGTCGCGAGAAGTCTATGGCAAGAAGCTGGTCTATCTCGACAACGGCGCCTCGGCGCAGAAGCCGCAGGTGGTGCTCGATACGATCCAGCATGCCTATAGCCAAGAATACGCCAACGTCCATCGCGGCCTGCATTTCCTGTCCAACGCCGCGACCGACGCCTATGAGAACGCGCGCAAGTCCGTGCAGCGTTTTCTCAATGCGCCGAGCACCGACAACATCGTCTTCACCTCCAACACCACTTCGGCGATCAACACGGTCGCTTACGGCTATGGCATGCCGAGGATCGGCGAGGGCGACGAGATCGTGCTGTCGATCATGGAGCACCATTCCAATATCGTGCCTTGGCATTTCATCCGCGAGCGGCAGGGCGCGAAGCTGGTCTGGGTGCCGGTCGACGATCTCGGCGCCTTCCATATCGAGGAATTCGAAAAGCGGCTGACCTCGCGCACGAAACTGGTCGCCATCACGCAGATGTCCAACGCGCTAGGCACGGTGACGCCGATCAAGGAGATCGTGCGCATCGCGCATGCGCGTGGAATTCCTGTCCTCGTGGACGGCAGCCAGAGCGCCGTCCATATGCCGATCGACGTGCAGGACCTCGACTGCGATTTCTTCGTCTTCACCGGCCACAAGGTCTACGGCCCGTCGGGCATCGGCGTGCTCTATGGCAAGAAGGATCGGCTGGAAGAGATGCGGCCCTTCATGGGCGGCGGCGAGATGATCGAGGAAGTGACTGAGGATATCGTCACCTACAACGATCCGCCGCACCGTTTCGAGGCCGGCACGCCGCCGATCGTACAGGCGATCGGCCTGGGTGCCGCGCTCGACTACATGGAAAAAATCGGCCGCAAACGCATCGCGGGGCACGAGGCGGACCTCAAGACCTACGCGCACGAGCGGCTGCGGGCGATTAATTCGCTGCGCATCTTTGGCGACGCGCCGGGCAAGGGCGCCATCATCTCGTTCGAATTGCAGGGTATCCATGCGCATGACGTGTCGATGGTGATCGACCGGCAAGGTGTTGCCGTCCGCGCGGGCACGCATTGCGCCCAGCCGCTGTTGAAACGCTTCGGCGTCACCTCCACATGCAGGGCATCGTTCGGCATGTATAATACGAGGGCCGAAGTGGACGCTTTGGCCGAGGCGCTGGAAAAGGCGCGAAAGTTCTTCGGGTGATGATCATGGACGATGTGAGCGCGACCGCAGAGACTGTGCCGGAAACGGTGGGTAACAGCGTCGTTTCGGCCTCGGCGATCCCCGCCGACGAGCTGGCGCGGCTGACCGACGACATCGTTTCCGCGCTGAAGACGGTCTACGACCCGGAAATCCCGGCCGACATCTATGAGCTCGGCCTGGTCTACAAGATCGACATCGAGGACGACCGTTCGGTCAAGATCGACATGACCCTGACCGCGCCGGGCTGCCCGGTGGCCGGTGAAATGCCCGGATGGGTCGAGAATGCCGTCGGCGCCGTCGAAGGCGTTTCCGGTGTCGAGGTGAACATGGTGTTCGATCCGCCCTGGACGCCCGACCGCATGTCGGAAGAGGCGCAGGTCGCGGTGGGTTGGTATTGAGACCGGTACCCTTGCGCCTCGGGTAAAACTTCACCATTTTAGGTGAGAATCATTCGGCAGGCCTTGAACCTGCAGGGAATGGAGAAGGAAAATATGGGACGCTTCGCCGTCATCACGATGACCGAAAAGGCCGCCGACCGCGTGCGCGAGATCGTCGCAACGCGTGACAACGCGCATGGCATCCGCCTCGGCATCAAGAAGGGCGGTTGCGCGGGCATGGAATACACCATCGATCTGGTGATCGAGCCGAACGTCAAGGACGACCACATCGAGCGCGACGGCGCGCATGTCTATGTCGCGCCGGAAGCCGCGCTCTTCCTGTTCGGCACCGAGATGGATTTCGAGCAGACGACGCTGCGCACCGGCTTTACCTTCAAGAACCCGAACCAGAGCTCGGCCTGCGGCTGCGGCGAATCCGTAGAATTGAAGCCGGCCGACCTCAAGGCGCTGGCTGAGGCGCGCGCGTCGGCCTGATCTTCCTTCGCCCCGTTTACGGGGAGAAGGTGGCCCGAAGGGCCGGATGAGGGGTAGGTGCGAAGTTTTGAGAGGCTGGCGCAGCCTGCCGGCGTTCGTCATTCCAAAAGCCAAGCAATTGGCTTTTCGTCCGCTTCGCGGACCACACCTCACCTCCCCGTAGAACGGGCAGAAGAAAGCTAATCGACCCACATGCCCGTGCGCTTATGCCAGTCGGCGATCGATTCCTCTGGATAGACCTCGAAGACCTTGTCCTTCTTGCCGATCACCGGCTCGACCCAGTTCGCTTTGTATTTCAGCATCAGATGCACCTTTTCCGGTGGCTTCGGCAGGTCGGTGTCGATTGCCGAGGCGAAGGGATGGACAAGCTCCGGCCAGGTCGGGTCGTAGAGCCAGAGGGCCGAGCCGCATTTGCGACAGAAATTGCGCTCGCCGGTCGAGACCTCGCAATGCGGATGCTCGTCATCCTCGATTTCGGCGCGATAGACGCCGAGGCTGCGCTTGCCCGTGATTTTCAAGGTGTCGTAGTCGGCGCCGAGATTGATGGCGAAACCGCCGCCGCCCTGCTGCTTGCGGCAGATCGAGCAGTAGCAGAGCATGAACGGCACCGGCGTGTGGCTATCCACCTCGAACCGGACGGCGCCGCAGCGGCAGGAGCCTTTGAGCAGGACAGGCATGGCGGGAACTCCGTTTTCAGGTCTCAACCTGTCAGCATGCCTTTGGTTGCGGCGATGACAAGGCCGATGGCGGATGAGATCATCGCGCCATGGATAATACGCGCCTCGAAGAACTGTTCGAAAGCCTGGGCCCGATCAGCATCCGAAAACTGTTCGGCGGTAAGGGCATCTATTGCGACGGCGTCATCGTCGCGGTGGTGGTGCGCGGCGAACTGCTGCTCAAGGCGGATGAGGAAACCATTCCCGATTTCGAGGCCGCCGGCTGCAGCCAGTGGACCTATACCGGCTCGCGCCACGGCAAGGACGTGGCGATGCCCTATTGGAGCGTGCCCGACGAGGCGTTCGACGATCCGGACGAGATGGCCGTGTGGGCGCGGCGTGCTTATGAGGCGGGAAGACGAGCGGGGAAGTGATTTGATCCGTTATTGAACACTACGAAGGGCACGTCGAGGCCGCCCCCTCATCCGGCCGCTTCGCGGCCACCTTCTCCCCAGCTGGGGAGAAGAGGTTGGCGCAGGGGCTGGCAGCTCCTCTCCCCTCGGGGAGAGGTCGGATTGCCCCGAATTGCTCTTCGCAATTCGGCCTTGGCAATCCGGGTGAGGGGGCCTTCGACGTGTGCCCTTACAGTGCCTTCGCGATCTCCGCCGCCAGCCGGGCATTGTTCTCGACCAGCGCGATGTTGGTCTTGAGGCTGCGGCCGCCGGTGAGTTCGAGGATCTTCGACAAGAGGAAGGGCGTCACCGCCTTGCCGGTGACATTCTGCGCCTCGGCGGCCTTCTGCGCGGCGTCGATATAGCCGGCCATTTCGTCGGCCGGGATCTCGTCATTCTGCGGCACGGGATTGGCGACCAGAATGCCGCCGCCCAGGCCCAGCGCCTGGCGCGTGCGGTAGAAATGGGCGATGTCCCCAGGCGCCTGCAGCGTCAGCGGCGCGCGGAAGGGTGACTGCCTCGACCAGAAGGCCGGCATCGTCTCGCTGCCATGGCCGATGACCGGCACGCCGCGTGTCTCCAGCACTTCCAGCGTCTTTTCGATGTCGAGGATCGCCTTGGCGCCGGCCGAGACGACGATGACCGGCGTGCGCGCCAGCTCGTCGAGGTCGGCCGAGATATCAAAACTCTTTTCGGCGCCCTTGTGGACGCCGCCGATGCCGCCGGTGGCGAACACTTTTATGCCGGCCATGTGCGCGGCAATCATCGTGGCCGCAACCGTGGTGCCGCCGGTGCGCTTTTGAGCGACCGCGAAGCCGAGATCGGCGCGCGACAGCTTCATGGCGTCGCCCGTCATGGCAAGCGATTCGCGTTCGCCGTCCGAGAGGCCGATCTTGATGCGGCCGCTGT
>NZ_RZSB01000187.1:0-8846 GCF_004023285.1 Mesorhizobium sp. M2A.F.Ca.ET.067.02.1.1 | reverse complement strand
CGGCTTTCCCGATTTCATGGATATGATGATTACCTGTGCGGACGCCGGCATGAGCCTGGAGGCCGCGGTCGAGCGAGTGAGCCAAGAAATGGCCGGCACGCACAAATGGCTGGGTATCCAACTTTCGATCATGAATCTGCAACTGCGCGCCGGCAAGTCTCTTCGCGATTCTTTGCGGGAACTCGCAGACCGTATCGGCCTGGAAGAAGCAAGGGCTCTGGCGGTGCTGTTCCGGCAATCAGAGGAACTTGGCACCAGCCTCACCGAAGCGTTACGCGTCTACAGCGATGAAATGCGGACACAGAGAATCCTTCAGGCGGAGGAACGTGCCAACGTGCTACCGGTCAAAATGATGATTCCGCTGGGCATTTGCATCTTTCCAGTGGTGCTTATGATCGTCCTTTTGCCGGTGGTCATTCGCATGAGGGGCATTTTCTTCTGATCCGTCATATGATTAGGTTCTAATGCAGAGTCGGGGACTCGTGGGACACACAATGACAAAGCGCCTCGCAGTCGTGACCAGCCTGCTGGTGATCTTCCTGGCCGGTTGCCAGACGAACGACTCCACAGGCGGCGTGGTCCGCACCAACGAGCCGGCGAAAGGCGATTACACCGCCTTCGGCGACGCATTCGACGGATTGAAGACAGTTAGTGACGTAGACTACTATGCCTCGGATCAGGCAGTCACCGAAGCCAAGACGCAGTTCCGCTCCGAGAACTACGGTAATGCCGGTGCCTTGTTCTACAAAGCCACCCGGCTGGCCCCCAATGACGGTGTCGCTTGGCTAGGTCTTGCCGCCTCCTGCGACCGCATCCGGCGCTTCGATCTTGCTGATATGGCCTATGGCAGGGCTTACCGTCTGCTCGGCGCCACACCGGAATACTACAACAATCTCGGCTATTCCTATTTGTTGCGCGGCAAGCTGCAGGATGCTCGCAGCAACTTCCTTAAGGCTTATGAGCTCGCGCCGAACGACCCCACCGTGGCCAACAATTTGAAGCTTTTATCTTCCAGCGTGCAGAACATAGAGCGGCCGACTTGATGTTGCTCTACGCGTCGCTGGTTCTAAAAGCCCTGACCATCCCGCTTTTTGCGAGGATAGCTTGGCTCGATTTCACGACGCAGAAGATATCGAACCGCGCCGTTCTCCTGCTCCTCTGTCTGGGGCTTGGCTCCTTGCAGCTTGTGTCCGTACAATCGGGATCATGGTTCGAGATGGCGCTAAGTGCGCTCAGCGGCCTCTTTCTATTCATTGTGCTCTTTCCCTTCTGGGTGCTGCGCAAGATTGGTGCCGGTGACGTCAAGCTGATGGCGATAATGCCGTTCCTGATTGGTCAAAACGGCCTTGTGGTATTTACCCTCTTCCTCCTTGTCTTTGCGATCATCACAACGTTGCTCGTGAAAAACCCCTTCATTTTGCCCGCTGGCGCCTTCCGCCTATATGTCCAGCACATGGATCGAAAGGGCGTGGTGCCATTTGGTGTGCCGATCTCGGCCGCTGCTGTGTGCGCAATGGTGTTCCAGATCTATGTCGCATTGGTTGTGGCGACCAGCTCCGGAATTTTGGAGCACCTTAATTAGTTCTTGAAAAACGCGTAATTTTGATTGGTCGATGAACTGGTGCTAGCTAGGTGGGATGGGTGCGGGGCAACAAAGAGGGGCAATTGAGAACGGCCGTGCGCTATTCTCTTGTCCAGAATGGGCCATTTGTAGCTCTCGTTCTAATCTACATTGCTGGTTGGGGCGGTTGGCAGCTTTTTCATGGGGGAACCTTTGAGATCCATCTCTTCAGCCATGATTTCTTCGCCGCCTCGATTGCCTTCGTTTCCCTGACCTATCTGCTACGCTTGATTTATCTGTTAGGTCGAAAAATTCCAAAACGACCGTTCTCCGAGTTTCGACGTATCGTCAAAGACGATCTTCCCTTTCTCGTGCTCGGCGTCCCTATTCTGGCGGTTATCCCAACATTCTTTAGCGCATTTGGACAGATCAAGAATTCCATGCACCGCTGGATACCCATCTACGCGGACCCGTACCTTGCCCGGTTTGACCAGGCAATCTTTGGTGATCAAGCGTGGATGGTGTTGACTCAGATATTTGGTTCCCCGGCTGTCGTAGTGCTTCTGGACTACGCTTACATGTCTTGGTTCTTGGTCATGTATAGCGCGGTTTTCACTGCTGCCTTTATGCGCAGCGATCCAGAACGACGCTTTCGTTTCTTTACGACTTACTTTCTATCATGGATAATTCTGGGTAATGTCGCGGCCATTTTGTTCGATTCCGCTGGGCCCTGCTTCTATGGAATTTTCTACCCGGAGAATCCGTTTTCGCCATTGTTTGTGTATTTACAAGGTGTTGCGGCCAGCGCGCAGCCATTGATGGCCTTAAACATTCAGAACTATTTGATTGGACAGTACAAAAGTGGCGGCGGAATAGTGGGAGATGGAATTTCCGCATTTCCGTCCCTTCACGTTGGGATGGCCACCCTCATCGCAATCTTTTTCTATGACATGAATCGGATAATCGGTATCGCCGCTTTCGGGTTTTGCGCAATCATATTTATTGGATCGATCGTGCTTGGGTGGCACTACGCGATAGATGGGATAGCCTCTTTTTGCGCAGTCCCGATCCTTTGGCGTTTTTCAAAATTTGTCCACTCGAGATTTCCCACGTGGTCCGTTCGGTGGCAACTCGATGGTGAGCCAGCCTGACCGACATCATCGGCGCTCGTCCTTCGACGTCTGCTCTTGCCGGCGCGCTGAAGCAGCCGGCTTGCCCCCTAAAACCCCGCCGTCGACTTCTCCACCAGCTTCAGCTGCCCCTTCTCCACCTTGAAGAACGGCATCGACCTTTGGCTCGAGCCGTCGCTGCGGAAGCGGAACAGGCCGGTCGAGCCGCGGAAGCCGGTCGCGTTTTCCAGCACCTGTTTGTTGAAGCCGTCGGGGCCGGCCGCGCTCGCTATGCCCGCGCTCAGCGCCACCATGTCGTAGGCATAGGCCACGTTGACGTCCGGCTGGTAGTTGTAGGTCGCCTTGAAGCGGTCGGCGATCGGCCCGGTCTCGCTCTGGTCGAGCGTCGCGATATAGGCGCCCTCATAGAGCGGATCCACTGGCCACTCGAGCCAGCGGTCGGTGCCGATCAGCGTCACCGTCTTGCCCGGAATGCCCTTCGCCTTCAGCGCCGCAAGCACCGCGGCCGGGCTGCCATCGCCGCAGGCGACGACCACGGCATCCGGCGCCTCGACCAGCGAGCCCATGTCGGACACCACCTTGGCGCCGCCATCCGTCGGCGAATAGGGCAGGGTAACCGCAAGCGTGGCGCCGTAGATGCTGAGCGCGTTGGCCACCCGGGATTCGACGGCGCTTGAATCCGCGCCCGCCGGCACCATCAGCACGAATTTCCTGGCGCCCTTGCCGGCGATCGCCGCCGCGCCCGCCGCGGCACTGTCGGCTTCGCTGAGCCGCACGGAATAGACGCCGGGGCCGCCGGCGAAATTGTCGGCCAGCGCCAGCACCGGCGGCCGCCTGGAGCCGGAGAGCTTGGCAAGGTGCTGCGCGGCCGCAAGTTCGGCCGGCCCGACGACGACCTTCGCCGTGCCCGAGGTGATCGCCTTCACCGCGAGGTCCTTGGCGTAGCCGCTGTCGCCGCGCGTATCCTGGATCGTCAGCGTCAAAAGCTTGTCGCCGAGATCGGCCATTGCGAGCCGCGCGCCGTCATACATCTTCCGGCCGTTCTCGCCGGTGCTTCCGGGCGCCGAAAGCGGCAGCAGCATGGTCACCTTGGTCGGCCCCGTGCCGAGCGTCAGGTTGGCCTTGGCGGCGGTGGCCGAGGTCGGGCCGCTCGACGTCGCGCTGGTCGCGGTTCCGGCGCCCTGTGCCGCGGCGGCCGGGTTGCCAGGGGCCGCGCTGCTTGCCTGCTGCGCCGCGGCGGCGCCCGCCTGGCCGGCGGGTGCTGCGATCGCCGACGGATCGAGCACGTCCGAGGCGCCGCTCTTGGACTGGCAGCCGGAGGCGGTCGCGGCAACCACAAGGGCCAGCGCCATGGCTCGCCAACGCTCGCGTCGGAGGGCAGTTGGCGGCGTCCTGCCGGCATGCGCGGCAGCCGGCCGCGCGGTCGCTGAGGCGTCCGCCCGGGCTTGCATCGTCATCATTGCAAACGGTCGGCGCGACGCACGCCCGTCAGCTCAGTGCATGTACTCGACCATGCGGTCGTGGAAGCACTCGCATTTGTTGAGCGTGTCCTCGTCCTTGTAGTTCGTCTTGAGGTAGCCATAGGCCATGCCGCAGGCGACCTTGGCTTCCGACGCCCAGACGAAGGCGGGGCGCGACGAGTTGATCCATTCCGGGCTGTTGGCGACGGCGACCGATTCGTCCATCAGCTTCACCACATGGTCCTTGAGCTCGACCATGTTGTCGGTCAGCACCAGGTCCGATGTGCCGACGGTGCGGCAATAATTCACCGCCGGCTCGCCGATGATGTCGGCGGCGAAGCCCGTCGACCCGGCCAAAAGCAGCGCCGCGGCCGAAGCCAGCAATCTTGCGGAATGTCTCATGTAAGCCCCTCTTCGAACTGCGAATTCATGGTTCTCTAATGCATAGCATGGAAGCGTGGCTTTGCGCCACGCCCCCGAGCCACCAAAGTTTGCGTCATCCAGACGATCGCATCGTCAGGTCACAGTCTCCGTATGGGTCGGCTGATTGTGATCATAGAGGATGCTGATTACAGAGCCGCTTGCAACTCCCGTCAACGAGGCCACCTCGACCATGCTTCCGCCAGCCGCCGTGCCATTGTTGTCAACCATCACGTGAGCCGCGCCGCCCGAGAAGGTAACATCGATCGAGGAGCCTGCCTGCGCATCGGTAGTCGGCGCGCCGGCACCTAGTGATTTGAGGAGATCAGACAGGTCAATAACATCCTGGCCGGGTGTGTAGTCCGCGATTACATCGGCCACGTGGACCGAAAGCTTGGATGGATCGATCACAAACGTATCGTTGCCCGAGCCGCCGGTGAGGTGATTGAAACCCAACCCGCCGATTAGGATGTCGTTGCCAGCGGCACCGTCCAGGAAGTCGTTGCCTGCGCCGCCGACCAGCGTGTCATTGCCGCCGGTGCCAAGGAGATTGTCGTCTCCGGAAGTGCCCGCGATGGACTCGACCGTCAGCTGACTGCCCGCCGTGCCATCGATGTGGACATTGAAGGTCTGCGTCGAGACATCGCCGTCGCCATCCGTGATCGATACGTTGATGCCGTTGAAGTCCAGATCTGACGGCGGCGCTTCTGACTGCGAGCCGACCTCGACGCCGTTTAGACGGAATCCGCCGCTATTTGAGGCATCGCTGAGGACTTTGACCGCGTAAATGTCGTCGCCGACTACATAATTGGCGGTACCCGCGACAGCCGACCAGTTAAGCTGGCTGATCTGAATTACCTGGCCGGACGTCACGTTGAGCGTCACCTGGTCATAATGCGTGGCATCGGTGTAAACCAGGACGGTGATCTTGGCCGTCGACATGCCGCCCGTGTAGCCCTCGGTCGTGAACTTGAAATCGTCGACGCTATGGGGGGTCGTATTGTTACTATCGTTGACGAATGCGAATTTTATGGATTCACCGGGGTCATTTGTCTGGCCAGAACTCCCCTTGACCGCCCAGCCTTGGTTACTGGTGTTCACCAAATCGCCAGATTGGCCGGTGGGGGCAACGCCGTCATCGCCGGTCACAAGAATATTGAAGTCGGTGGCAGCGCCCAAGTCCACGATCAGTGAACCTGTCGGTCCCCCGGCTGTCGCTGAAGTCGCCGCGATTGGAGTAAAGACGACATCACCTGCCCGGTGCAGAACCTGCAGCGAGTCGGTGCCGTCGGCATTCAGCGTCAGGACGGCAGCGACATCGGAGCCGTCCATCAGGTTCAGCACGATCTGGGACGATGAACTCGAAGCAACTTGCACGTTCTGCCCCGTGGCAGAAATGCTGCCAAACCCGTCCGCTCCATACTGCCATTCGGCGAACTGACCGGTATAGGTTGTAGTCGCTGCCGGATTGAGTACCGACAAACTGACGATGCCGTCGTGATTACCGTCATTGACGAGGGTGTAAGCTGGCACGTCGTCGACGATGTCGACCAGGATGGTGCCGGTGGTGGTGTTGCCGTGAGCGTCGGTCACCGTATAGGTGAAGCTGTCCTTGTCCTGTTCGGTGGTGATGCCGTTGTTGGCGGTCGCCCCGTCATAGGTCTTGGTCAGCGTGTAGGTGTAGGTGCCGTCGGCGTTGAGCACCAGGTTGCCGTAGCTGCCGGTGGCCGATGAGTTGAGCGTGTAGGTATATGGTCCAGTGCCGCCGGCCGGCGTGATGGCGCCGTTGAAGATCTCGCTGTTGCCGGCCGCGTCGCTGCCCGCCGGCAAGCCCTTCTCATAGACCAGCGCGTCGGTGTCGGAGGCGGTGACGGTGACGTTGTTGACAGTGATGTCGAGCGTCACGGTCGAGGTGTCGCCGTCGCCGTCGGTGATGGTGTAGACGAAGTGGTCGACCGCATTGGCGGTGACCGCGTTGGGGTTGGCTGTATAGGTGTAGGAGCCGTTGGCGTTGAGCACCAGCGTGCCGTACTGGCCCACGATGCCGGCGCCGCCGAGATTGCCGCTCACCGGGTTGGAGACGTTCGAGCCGGTGGCCACGCCGGTCACCGCGCCGCCGGGTGCCGCGCCGTCGGCGCCAAGCACGTCCGCCGTTCCGTCGGTCAGCACGTTGCCCGAGACTTGCGAGCCTTCCGAGACGCTGTTGGTGTCGGCATGCGCCGTCGGCACGTCGTCGACAATATTGACGGAGAGCGTGCTGTTGGCGCTCTGGCCGTCAAGGTCGGTCAGAGTGACGTCGAAATTCTCGAACAGGCTGTTGGTGCCCTGAATGGCGGAATGCTCTTCATTATCGACGAGCGTGTAGGTGTAGGTGACCTCACCGGTGGCGGCATTGTAGGCCGTCACCTCCAGCGTGTTGCCTAGCGCCGTCGTGAAGGAACCGCCGGTAAACTGGCCATTGGTGATGAAGTCGTGTCCGCCGATGTTCAGCGAGGCAATGCCGTCGGGCGAGTGAATGGTGAAGGTGCCGCCCTGGGTGGTGCTTTCCTTTGAAGGGTCGGAGCCGGCTGACTCGCCGGGGCCGCGGCCGGCCAAGAGGTCGTCCTCGTTGACGACGACGTCGCCGCCGTTGGCTTCCGGCGTCAGGTCGCTGATCTCCGGGGTCGAATTGCCGATCGAGATCGTCAGCGTAGTGTGCGAGGTGTCGCCGTCGCCGTCCTTGATCGTATAGGTGAAGACGTCGTTGACGCCTCCCGGCGTGTTGGCGTCACGCACATAGGTGTAGGTGCCGTCGGCGTGGAGCGTCAGCTTGCCGTAGGCGCCCTGGACCTGCACGTCGAGCGTGCTCGCGTCGTCCAGATCGGCGTTTGTCGTGCCCTTGGCAACGCCGACGACCTTGGCCCCGTCCGCACCCTGGACGTCCTTGACGCCGTCCGTAGTGTTGCTGTCGCCCGCATCGGTGCCGCCGAGTAGCACATTGCCGGTCGCCGGGCCGAGCTGGCCTGCCGCCACGCTGTCGGTGTCGGCGACCGCCGTCGGCACGTCGTCGATGATGGCAACGGCAAACGTGGTGCTGGCCGTATCGCCGTCGGAATCGGTGACGGTGATGCTGAAATTGTCAGGAATCGTGTCGTTCTGGTCGTATCCGTCCGTATGTACAGGATGCGTGACCGATTCGGTGACGGTATAATTGTATTCGACGACCCCGGTGCTCGTGTTCAGCGAGACGATGGTGATGTAGCCAAACTGGCCCTGGATCTGCTGTCCGACGGTGGTGACGGCAACGCCGTTGATGACGATCGATCCGATGCCGTCCGGCGCGTCGATGGTGATCGTTCCATTGCTTGACGTTTCCGCGTCGCTCGGCGCGTCGCTGCCCGGCGACTGTTGCGGCCCACCGTTCAAGCCGGTTTCGCTGGCCGCCTCGGTCGGGCTGAGCAGCGACACCGCTACGACGGAAATGCCCCTGTCGACGAGCCCCGGGAACAGCTCGCGATGCTCGGGCTGGCCGAACTGCAATGCGGTGGGCGGCAACAACGCCGTCAGGCCGAAGCCGTCGCCGATACCGCCGGGAGGTACCGAAAAGTTTCCGCCCGCGCTACCTGGCGCGCCATTTCCGCCGGCCGAGATCGAGCCGTCGGCGCCGAAGGCGACATCGACATGGCTTGTCTCCAGCGCGGCGATGAGCGCGACGCGCGGCACCTCGACATCGCCGAGGATGAAGGTCGGCACGTTGAGTGCGCCGTCCTTGATGACGATCTCGGATCCGTCGGGCTGCACCAGCACCAGATTGTGTCCGTCGACCTTGATGTTGTCGATCGAGACATTGGCCGGGAGCTTCACGACATTGCCGGCTTCGGCGTGATATTCATGCGGCACGTTCGCGGCCGCGGCATTCGTCGCCGGCGCGTTTGCGGCCGGTGCGTTTCCTTGGACGGCATTGGAAGCCGGAGCGTTCGAGGCAGGCGCATTCGCATCGGCTGCCGGCTGGTTCGCTGCCGGCGCATTGGCCGCGCCCTGCGTCGGCGCGCCGCTGCCGACATCGACCGGCACGGGCTCGCTCGCCGCCTGGCCGGTGGTCGCCTGCGCCACCTGGACACCCGTCGAGTTATGGTTTTCAGCGGCGCTGCTGTGCTCGTCCCAGGAATTTGAAACGGCGTCGAATTCGATATTGGTCGTCATAGCTCAAGCCCCTCCGGCATTTCCCGGCAAGAAACATGTGAGGCCCGACTTTGCAACAGACCTTCCATCTATTTCATATATCCAAATATGTAG
>NZ_RZSB01000186.1:0-8879 GCF_004023285.1 Mesorhizobium sp. M2A.F.Ca.ET.067.02.1.1 | reverse complement strand
GTCCATGTCGATACCCTTGTCGCCTGAGCCGTCGGCCGGAAAGAAAGGATCGGAGGCGAAAGCCGGCATGGCGATGCGCAGCTTGTTGTCGCTCACGATGGGTTTTGGAGCGTCTTGCGCCTTGGCCGGCGTGGCCATGGCTTGCGCCTGCGCGACCAGCAGCCCTCCGCCTCCGGCTGCAAACAGCGTGCGACGTGTAAGCGGCATGCCCATTCTCAATTCGCGCAGGAGAGCCGGACAACAGATCTGACCAATCCGCAGTATGCACGCCGAAGTTAAGTAAAGGTATCTTTTATTTTTCCCCTTTTTACATTGCAGATCGCTAAAATGGCATCATCAAATATGCAGATCTTCTAAAATAGCGCAGCCCGCGGCGGGGCGCGTTGTTGAAGAGTCCTGTAGTGGGTCGTCAGAACGTCTCGACCCAAGGTCTCAGCTCGACCTCGAAGCTCCAGGCGCTGCGATGCTGGCGATGGATCGCAAGGTAGGTCTCGGCGATCGCGTCGGGCGAGAGGCGGCGGTCCGGGCGGTCGGGCTCTGGCGCCTGTCCGGCCGGCTCGATCTGGCCGTCGATGATGAAATGCGCAACATGAATGTTCTTCGGGGAAAGCTCGCGCGCCATCGATTGCGCCAGCCCGCGCAGGCCGAATTTCGGCATGGCGAAGCCGGCCGAGCCGGAAAAGCCCTTGAGGCTCGCCGTGGCGCCGGTGAACAGGATCGACCCCGAGCCGCGCGCCAAGAGCCGGTGCGCCGCCTGCTGGCCGACCAGGAAGCCGCCATAAGCGCCGACAAGCAAAGCTTGCTTGACCGCCTCGGGATCGAGGTCGGCGATCGGCCCGCGTGTGCGGCCGCTGGCGTTGAAGACCGCGATCTCGAGCGGGCCTGCCTTGTCGGCCGTCTCGAACAGCCGCTCGACGGAGGCCGCGTCCGACACATCGGTTTCGACGGCCAGCGCGCCGGTTTCCTTCGCCAGCGTCGCCAATTTGTCGACATTGCGCGCGGCAAGGACGACGCGGAAGCCCTCCCTGGCGAGAAGCCGCGCCAGCGAGGCGCTGAGCCCGGAGCCGGCGCCCGCGATCACTGCGATATTGGCTGCCATGGCATTTTCTCCTTGAGACAGGTCGGCAACGGTCGTGCAGGCTCGCGCCTTCGGCGGCAAGAGGCAAGAACGTGGTTGCTCGATTTTCGCCATTTGGCGCAAAAGGCCGCCGGCAAGGGCGAGCCGAAAGACTTGCCTGCCGCGCCGATCCGTCCGACACGTGGTTGGACGACGATTAGGGAACAAGACCATGGAACCAATCTGGGCCGTCGGGCTGATGACCGGCACGGTGCTCGACGGCAACATCGACGTGGCGCTGATCAAGACGGATGGTGAGCGCATCGCCGACACCGGCACATACACGCTGGCCCCTTACCCGCAATCAATCCGCGCCTTGCTCGAAGAGACGCTGCGCCAAGCCCGCGCCTGGAATTTCGAGGGAGCGGAGCCGGCGATTTTTCGCGAGGCAGAGGAGGCGCTGACGCGGGCGCAGTCGGCGGCGGTCAAGGATCTGGTCGAGAGCCAGGGCATGCGCATGGCCGAGATCGGCGTCGTCGGCTTCCACGGCCAGACGGTGCTGCATCGCGCGCCGCAGCCGGGGCGGATCGGTCGCACGCGCCAGCTCGGCGATGGCGAGCTGATGGCTTCGCTGCTCGGCACCAAGGTGGCCTATGACTTCCGCTCGGCGGATGTCGCGGCGGGCGGGCAAGGCGCGCCTCTTGCGGCCGCCTATCATGCAGCGCTGCTCAAGGAAGCCGATCCGAGCGGCAACACCGCCGTGCTCAATCTCGGCGGGGTCGGCAACATCACCTGGTGGGACGGCAAGGACAATATCGTCGCCTTCGACACCGGGCCGGCCAATGCGCCGGTCAATGATTTCATCAAGGCGAAGCGCCTCGGCGAGATGGACCGCGACGGCAGGCTGGCGGCTGCCGGCAGGGTCGATGAGGAACGGCTCGCCAGGCTCTTGCAGCATCCCTACCTGACGAAGCCCTACCCGAAATCGCTCGACCGCTTCGACTTCACCGCGGCGATGGCCGAGGGGCTGAACGCCGAGGACGGCGCGGCGACGCTGACGGCCTTCACTGTGTCGGCCGTGGGCAAGGCGCTCGACCTGTTGCCGCGCCGGCCGAAGCGGCTGGCGGTCAGCGGCGGCGGCCGCCATAACCGGACGATGATGGCGATGCTCGAAAGCCGCGCCGGGGTCGAAGTGGTGCAGGCCGAGACGCTTGGCTGGCAGGGCGACGCGGTGGAAGCGGAGTGCTTCGCTTTCCTCGCCGTACGCGTGCTGCGCGGCCTTCCGATCAGCTTTCCGAGCACCACCGGCGCGCCAGAGCCGATGCGCGGCGGAAAGCTCGCGGGGTAGTCTTTAGTTTTTGCGCAATTCCGGACGGAGAACCGCTCCACAATTCCCTGGAATTGCTCTAAGGCAGCTTCTTCTGCAGGAAGACGCGGCGGCGGCCGATCGGGAAATCCGGCAATTCGCCGAACGGCTGGTAGCCCTGACGCCGATAGACCTTTTCGGCAATTGGATTGAACGTGTCGATCCAGGCGCCATGGCACCCGCGCGCGACAGCTTCCTGTTCGGCGGCGTCGAGCATGCCGGCGGCAACGCCTTTTCCGCGCAGCCTTTCGTCTACCCACAGCCACTGCACGTAAAGCCAGCCCCAGGCGGTGTAGCCGGATATGCCGGCAACGACGGCGTCATGCTCGTCGAGCACGAAGACAACGAGAGGCTTCCGGCCTGAGGGCCCGACGTCATCATCATTGAAAGCGGTGAGACTTTCGCCCAGGAAAGCAAGGTCCCGCGGCAGGGGCTCGGCGGTGATCTCGAGCGTCGTCTTCATCGGCTGCGACTCCGGTTCGCAAGCCAGCCTTAGCGAAGGTGTGAACGCAGATGCAAGCCTATTGCCGGGTGGACGACCGCCATGCCGCCGCGCCCGCCGTCACCAGCATCAATCCAGCGGCGACCAGGGCGCAGTTGGCGAAGCCGAGGCTCGTGTAGAGCGGGCCGAAGCCTGCCGTGCCGACGGTGACGGCGAGATAGGTGACCGCGCTGTTCAGGCCCATAATGGTGCCGCGCCGCGACGGGTCGAGCGCGGTGAGGCGCATGACCAGCACGTTCAGCCCGAAATGGTTGGCCAAGCCCCAGACGGCGATCGTCGCGATCAACGGGCCGAAGGCGGTGCTGGCCAGCGCGATCGCGACATAGACGGCGGCGACCAGCAGATAGGCGAAGGGCATGACGCGGCGCGCCCCGAGCCGATCGATGACGCCATCCAGCAAGGCGGCCGCGCCGAAGCCCAGGCCATAGGCGACCGCCGCCAGGCCATTGGCGCTTACCGGCTCGCCGAGGGCTTCATGGAGATGATCGCCAAGATAGCCATAGACGCCATAGAAGGCGGTCATGAAGGCGCCGCAGGCAATGAGCAGCGGCAGAATGCCGGGAACAGCGAGCGCGCCGAGCGGCGACGGCGCGGGACCGCTTTTCCTGGTGTCGTGCAGAGAGCTCATCGCCAGGCCGGCAACAGCTGCTGCCGCCAGCAACGCCACCGCCGCGAAGACGGCCCGCCAATGGATGAGATCGGCGAGCACCGCGGACAGCGAGACGCCGGCGACCATCGAGAGCGTCCAGCCGGTCAGCACGACACCGATGGTGCCGCTCTCGCGGCCGGGCGGCGCGATCGCGGCCGAACTGGCGTAGATCGCCGGCATGGCGATGCCGGAGGCAATGCCGGCGACGAGCTGGGCCGCCACCAACGTCGTCACCCTCGGCGCCAACGCGCTGGCGACCAGCGCCAGGGCCAGCAACAACAACGCACCCTGCAACATGCGGCGCGCGCCGATGCGGTCGATGTAGCGGGCAAGGAAGAGCGCGCTGGCCGATGTGCCGAGGCCGAAGGCGGCGGCAGCCGTCATCACCGCCGGCACGCTGGCGCCGAACGACGCCGCGACGGCAGGCGCGATCGGTCCCAGAACCAGCGAATTAGAACCGATGACGGCGATGCAGCCGGTCAGCAGATAGGCGGCGGCCGGAATCGGCGCGCGCGGCGCCGCGGTTATAAAAGCTGATTGATTGCTGTTCGACATATCATCATAATGGCCGAATTAAATTCCGCATCAAAGGAGAATTTCCATATGGACGCAGAAACAGATGACATTCAGCGGAACAAGCAACCGGCCCGCGAGATCGACCCGATCGACCGAAAGATATTAGGCGTTCTCGTCGAGGACGCGACCATCAGCTACGCCGATCTGGGCGAGCGCGTCGGCCTGTCGCCGCCGGCGGCGCATGAGCGGGTCAAGCGGCTGAAGCGCAGCGGCGCCATCCGCGCCACCTCGGCGATCATCGATCCAAGGGCGGTGAAGAAGCCGCTGCTCGCCTTCGTGCATATCGACACAAGGGGCTGGGGCAAGACGCCGGAGCTGATGGCGGTCTCCAAATATCCGGAGGTCGAGGAGATCCATACGGTTGCCGGCGACACCTGCATGCTGCTCAAGGTGCGCACAGAGGACACGCGGGCGCTCGAAGGCCTGCTCGCCCGTCTCTACGACACGCCCGGCGTCACCTCGACGCGCAGCTACGTCGTGCTGTCGACCTATCTCGAGCGCCCGGTGCAGCCCGAAATCACGGGCGAATGGCCTGCGCCCAAGCATATGGCAAATCCCATGTATTAGGCCGTTGCCGGCTGATGGCGCCTCGAACGCGCCAGCAGATAGAAGGCCGCGACATGCGTGATCATCAGCAGCGGCACGTAGATGACCGGGATCACGTAGGTCGCGCCCAACTGGCCGGCATGGCCGGGAAGGTCGAGCATGACGCCATGATAGTAATCGCCGACAAGGTCGATCACGCCCACGACATTGAAGGCGACGACGAGCAGCCAGAAGATCGCGGGCCGCTTCGCCGCGAGCAACGCCAGCATGGCGAGCAGGCCGGTGGCGAAGTCGCCATAGGCTGCGAAGCTTGCGAAACCAGGAGCAAGGTCGGGGCCGACAACGCCCGGGATGAGGAAGACGAGCCCGAAGAAGCGGAAGCTGTGCAGAGTGGCGATGGCGCGCTGCGCTTCTACCGGTTCCATCGATCTCAGCCAGGGCCAGATGTAGGCGGCGAAGCAAAGCAGCCATGGCACGTAGCCGAGCCCAAGTTGGATGTTCAGGATCATCGCCGGTGACATCCGCACCTCCTATAAAGCCTTGGTGGGAAAGGCTTTGAACACTGCTGTCAGAATGCCCAGCCGCCCTTCCATGAGATTGCGCCCGAGATTGCTGGTGAGTTCGGCGAAACCCTGCCCCATGACGACTCCGAGATTGAGCGACGGCGGACCGGAGGCGCGGAGTTCGGCGAACCAGGCCTTGGCTATGGCCGTGTCGTCGCGGCGGACCAGCGTGCCGAAGCCGGCGGCTTCAACCGCCTCGCAAGTCGCTTCGGCGGTCAGCAGGAAGCTTTCGCCCGGCGTCTTCGCCCACGGCACCGGATAAAGAGGATCGCCGCCATTCAGCACGACGTCGAAGGTGGCGAATTTTCCGCCGGGTTTCAGCACGCGCCTGATCTCGCGGTAGAGCAGCGGCCGATCGGCGATGTTCATCGCCACGTGCTGCAACAGTGCGGCGTCGAAGCGGCCGTCCTCGAAGGGCAGCGCCAGCGCGCTGCCGGTCTCGAACGACACGCTGCCGTCCTGCCCGGTCCGCGCGGTCAGATAGCGCGCGGCCTCGACGAAGGGCTCGCTGAGATCGACGCCGGTCACCTTGCAGCCAAAGGTCGCCTCCAGGAAGCGAGCTGGCCCGCCAACGCCCGACCCGACGTCGAGCACCGACATGTCGGCGCTGATGACCGCCAGATTAGCGAGCTCGGCCGTCGCGGCGAGCCCGCGGGTGTGGAACTGGTCTAGCGTCGCCAGTTGTTCAGGCCGCAGCCGCTGTTCCTCAGACCCCGACACCGCCAGCGCGGTCTTCAATCGATCGGTCAGGCCGGTCGCACGGTAGTGATCGCGCACGCGATCAAGTTCGTCGGTCATTGCCACTTCCCTTCAGGGCTTCCAAGCCATGCAAGAGATACGACCGCTTTCGGCCAACGACTATCCGCGATAATGTCGATGGGTCATGAAGCAGAACTTCACAGTCAGGCATGGCGCGCTCGACGGCGTCGAGGCCTTCTTGAGTGTCGCGAAACACCGCAATTTCCGCAAGGCGGCGGCCGAGCTTGCCGTCACCCCGTCAGCGACCAGCCAGGCGATACGCACGCTGGAGGCGCGCATCGGGGCCGCGCTCTTCATCCGCACGACGCGCAGCGTGGGTCTCACCGAAGCCGGCGAACGCTTTTTCGCGCGCGCCCGGCCGGCCTTCGAGGAGTTGATCGCCGCGAGCGAGATCGCCCGCGGGATGGGCGAGCGGCCGGCCGGGCTGTTGCGCCTTTCAGTGCCGCCGGCCGTGGTGCCGGTGCTGCTGGAGCCGGTGATCGCCTCCTTCTGCCAGGCCTATCCCGAGATCGAGCTGGAGATCGTCGCCAGCGGCGAGCTGGCCGATCTCGCCGCCGAAGGCTTCGATGCCGGCATCCGCATAGGCGATCTGATCGCGCCCGACATGGTCGCGGTGCGGCTGACGCCGTCCTTCCCGATGGTAGTGGTCGGCAGTCCCGACTATCTGCGCCGGCGCGCAGCGCCGGAGCGTATCGAGGATTTGCGTGACCATGCCTGCCTGCGCCTGCGTCGCTCGAACGGTTCGGTCGCGCCCTGGTCCTTGGTCGACGGCAACAAGGCTGTCGAGGCGATCGTCTCCGGACCGCTGATCGCGCATGACTATCCGTCGTTGCTCGGCGCGGCGATCCAGGGTGTGGGGCTGGCGCAGGTGCCGAGCCCAATCGCCGAAGCGCCGATCGCCGACGGGCGCCTGCAGGCGCTGCTCGGCCGCTTCGCAGTGACCACACCGGGCGTTTTTCTCTATTACCCGGAACGGCACCAGGTGCTGCCGAAGCTGCGCGCTTTCATCGACCATATCAGGCAGCCGGGCGGCGCAGAGGCTTCCGCGAAGCGATCGGGCAGACAGCGGCAAAGCTGACGCTTAAATCCGACGGTTTACTGGGCCGGCTGTGTCCGAGATATTTGAGCTGCATGCATGGTTGGAAGCGGCGCGCAGGCTGTGGACGCGCCACTCGACCGCATCGCCGGGGAAACCGGCTTCGGCGATCTCGGCCGCATGCGTCGCGCTTTCATGAGGAGCTTAGGTCAGCCACCGCAGGCGCTCAGGCGCGCGGCGGTCCGAAGGTGACCGCCTCGAAAACCCTTATGCTAGCATTCTGCGGATCTCATTGCGTTTTTCTTCGGACAGACCCGATAGCAAATTCTCGTCCAGATATCCTTTCCGGATGAGAATTGCGAAAACCATCGTCAGCTGCGAATAGCGATAGTCGAACGTCCGGTCCAAATCTCGACGTTGCTCCTTCAGATAGCCCTCGACCTCCCACATTTCGGAGGCCGTGGTCGCAGCGTTCGCCCGTCTTTTGAATTCGGCCATGATGCTGGCCAGTGCCCTCTCAAGAGCCTTGTCATAGGCAGCACGGGCAACTTTCTTTCGGAAGGCGACCAACTGGGCTCATTCAAGGTCATAGACATCTTCCACGAAGGAGTCGGACGGCGGATATTACCCTAACCGGATTGCCTTTGTGCCTGTTTCATGGTGGCTATCACTTTGCGGCGCGAGACGCGATCAGCGATTGAATGCGTTCCGCATCCGCCTGCGTCGCGGGATTGTAGACGATCATGCCGAGCTCCGGACGACCGTCAACCGCAAAGACCGAGAACTCCAACTCGATCCGTCCGATCTCGGGATGCCGCAGGCGCTTCACGCCTTCGCCATATGCCGGGACGACATCATTGTCGCGCCAGAGCGCGGCGAATTCGGGGCTGATCCGGCAAAGCTCCTCGACGAGCTGGGTGATTTCCGCGCCCGCTCCGGCCCTGGTGGCATCCGCTCTGAAAGATCCAACCACGAAACGCGCGACGCTCTGCCAATCGTCCTGCTTGTCGCGCACGCGCGGGTTGCCGAACATCAGGCGCAGGATGTTGCGCTGCTCGCGCGGCAGCTTGGAATAGTCGGTCAGCATCGCCGCGGCGGCGCGATTCCAGGCCACCACATCCCATGTCGCGGTCTTGATGATTGCCGGGCTGGGGTCCAAGGCATCGAGGACGCGCTGCAGGCGCGGCGTGACGCTGTCGACGTTTTTGTAACGAACTTCCGGCGGCCGCCCGAGACCCAGCATGAACAGGTGCTCGCGTTCGGGCTCGGTCAACATCAGCCCGGTGGCGATGCGGTTCAGCACATCGGCGGACGGCGCGCCGCCCCGCCCCTGCTCCAGCCAGGTGTACCAGGTCGGGGAGATATTGGCGCGCTGCGCCACCTCTTCTCGCCGCAGCCCCGGTGTGCGCCGGCGACCCGTGGCGAAGCCGAAGGCCGCCGGATCGAGACGCATGCGGCGATCACGAAGAAAGGCGCCCAGCTTGTTGGTCGTCTCCTTGTTGGCGGTCGCTAGGGGCATTGCCATCCTGTTGGCTTTTATACCATGATAAAGTCACTACTTTAACAGAATGAGTTATAGCGCAAATAAGGCCTCCGAACAACCACAGGAGACCTCCCATGCGTGTATTCCTTACCGGCGCGACCGGTTTCATCGGTTCCAGAATCGTGCCTGAGCTTCTCGCCGCCGGCCATCAGGTGCTTGGCCTGACCCGCTCCGAGGCCGGCGCGCGGTCGCTTATCGCCGCCGGCGCCGAGCCCCATCGCGGCGACCTCGAAGACCTCGACAGCCTGCGCGACGGCGCGGCGAAGTCTGACGCGGTGATCC
>NZ_RZSB01000185.1:0-8890 GCF_004023285.1 Mesorhizobium sp. M2A.F.Ca.ET.067.02.1.1 | reverse complement strand
CCATCATCCCACGACCAAGCCCTCGGCCGACACTCGTACAACCGCCCAATCCCACTTCCGCACGCTGCGGCTCGGCACGCCTTTCCAGCCGCGCATCGACGCGCTGGGGCTGAAGGAGGACTGGTACAATTGGGCCGGCTATCGCGCGCCGCATTCCCTGTGGGACGAGGAGCTCGAATATTTCGCCATCCGCAGCCAGGCGGCGCTGTTCGACATCTCGCCGATGACCAAATACCGGATCGAAGGCCCAGACGCCGAAGCCTATCTTGACCGCGTCACGCTGCGCGACGTGACAAAACTGAAACCCGGCCGCGTCCACTACACCGCCTGGTGCGACGACGACGGTTTCGTGCTCGACGACGGAACGCTGTTCCGGCTCTCGCCGACGCGCTTCCGCCTGGGTTCGCAGGAGCGGCATCTGCCCTGGCTGCTCGACAGCGCGATTGGCTACGAGGTCAGCGTCGAGGAAGAGACCGAAGCCGTCGCCGGCCTCGCGCTGCAGGGCCCGACCTCCTTCGCCATCCTGCGCGACGCGGGCTTCGCCGGCATCCAGCGGCTGAAAATCTTCGACCTTGCCGAATTCGCGCATGACGGTGGCACCGTCACCATCTCGCGCACCGGCTTCACCGGCGATCTCGGCTACGAATTGTTCGTGTCGGCCGACAAGGCGCTGAGCCTTTGGGACCGGCTGATGGCGGCGGGCGAGCTGCGCGGCATCCGCGCCATCGGCTACACCGCGCTGAACCGCGCCAGGCTGGAAGCCGGGCTGATCGTCGCCAATGCCGACTTCACAGCTGCCGAGCACGCCATTCGCGCCGACCGCCTGCGCATGCCCGACGAGATCGGCCTCGGCTTCATGATCGATTCGGACAAGGGCCACTTCAACGGCCGCCGCGCCATCCTCGAAGCGCGCGGCAGGAAGAAGCTGCGCCATGTGCTGGTTGGGCTGGAGATCGAAGGCAACATCCCGGCCGAGCATGCCATCGTTTACTACAGGAAGAGCCAGGAGGTCGGGCTGGTCAGCGCGGCGATGTGGTCGCCCATGGCCAAGCGCAACATCGCGCTCGCCTCCCTGCAGCGGCCCTATGGCGACACGATCGTCGACGATCTCTGGGTCGAGATCTACGCCATGCGCGAGCTGCAGTACCAGAAGCTGATGAAGAAGGCGAAGGTGGTGCCGCGGCCCTTCATCAAGCTCGACCGCCGCACCGCCAACCCGCCGGCGGACTTCTGACGATGGCAAGCGAAGCGGAAGACCTCGAGGCGGAAGCCGCCGAGCAGTGGCAGCTGGTCAACACGCCGCTCGGCGAGATGTGGTCCGGCCGCACCCGCTACGCGGCGGCGATGTATTTCTTCAAGCGCGGCGAGATGAATGCCGAGACGCTGGAGGTCTACCGCATCTGCGCCCGGCTCGATCAGGAGGACCCTCTGCCGGTCATCCGCGACCGCGGCGTTGGCAAAGACTGGCTGAAGCGAATGGGTTACGCGCAGTAGGCACGCTTCACCCTATGGTTCTTTCCAACACACTCAGCCAGTTGCGATAAGCGATCTTCTCGATCAGCGCGCGGCCGAAACCGCGCGTGGCGAGCGCATCGATGAGCTTCGGCAGGCCAGCGACGTCGCCGATCGGGGCCGGGATCATGGCGCCGTCGAAATCGGAGCCGAGACCCACGCCGTCCTCGCCCAGCGCCTGCAACAGCGAATCGATGTGGCGCACCATGATGTCGATGCTGGTGTCGGCGTTCATGCGGCCATCCTCGCGCAGGAAGCCGGTGGCGAAGTTAAGGCCCACCATGCCGCCCGATTCGCGGATCGCGCCGAGCTGCCAGTCGGTCAGGTTGCGCGAATGGCCGCAGATCGCATGCACGTTGGAATGAGTCGCGACCAGCGGCGCGTCGCTAAGCTCGGCCACGTCGCGAAAACCCTTCTCGTTGAGATGCGACAGGTCGATCATGATCCTGAGCTGGTTGCATGCCTTGACCAGCGCCTTGCCGGCATCGGTGAGGCCAGGCCCGGTATCGGGCGAGGATGGGAAGCGGAACGGCACGCCATTGCCGAAGGCGTTCGGGCGGCTCCAGACGATGCCCAGCGAGCGCAGCCCGGCGGCGTGCAGCACGTCGAGCATGGCGAGTCCGGGATCGATCGCCTCGACGCCTTCGATATGGAAAATCGCCGCGATCGAGCCTTTCGCCATCGCGTCGCGCACATCGCCGGCGCTGCGGCAGACGGTCAGCGCGCCGGCGCGCTCCAGCCTGAACAGGATCGAAGCCATCCCTATGGTTGAGGTGATCGCTTCTGCCTGCGGCAGCTCGGGCGGCAACGGCTCGTTGTCGCTCGGCGCCGGCGGCACGGCGCTGCGCTTCGACTTTTCGACCGGCGGCGGACAGATCGCGAACATGCCGCCGGCAAAGCCGCCCTTTCTGGCGCGCGGCAGGTCGATATGGCCACCCGGCGTTCCCTCGATGAACAGCTTTTCGACATCGGCTTCCTTCGACTGGTAGAGTCGCAGCAGCGTGTCGTTGTGTCCGTCGAAAACGGGGATCAGGTCGGTATCGGTCATCAGGGGAGCCATTCAAATCGGGGACAGGCGGGACGACAGGTTTCGTCCGAACGAACCGTCAACTTAGGCAAGATGGCCGGCCGGTGCAAATGGCAAGACTAGGCCTCTTCCTTCTCCCCTTGTGGGGTCGAAGGACGGGGCGAGACCCGTGGCTCGCCCCTGGGCGGTGGATCGGCGCGCCAGCGTCGAGACGGATGAGGAGTGTTCCAGCGGAGTGAGACGCTGGCTTTCCCCGGAGCACCCCTCATCCGGCCGCTGCGCGGCCACCTTCCCCGCAAGGGGGGAAGGAAGAAATTCTCTACTGCTTCAGCACATCCGCCCATTCCGGGTGGCGGCGGAACTGGGCGTTGGCGAAGGGGCAGAGCGGGATGATCTTCTTGCCTGTGGCACGGGCATCCTCCACGGCGCGGGTGACGAGCCGAAGCCCGGCGCCCTGGCCGCGAAAGACGTCCGGCACCTCTGTGTGATCGATGATGAGCTGGTGCTCGCCGATCTTGGTGAAGGTCATCTCGGCCTCGGCGCCGCCGGGGCCGCGCAGCACGTAGCGCCCCTTGGAGCCGCGGTCTTCCAGCTCGATCTCGGGCAATTCGTCAGCCATTTATTTGCCTCCTTCAGCGGGCGCGAGCGCGAAAAGCCGCCGCGCCGCTTCGATTTCATTCGGCCGAACCTCATGCCCGCCGTCGTGCCATTCCACTGTGACATCGGCGCCGTCGGCACGCAAATAGGCCTCGAGCCGCGACGTCAGGTTAGGCGGGCAGATCGCTCGCGCCTGCCGGCCGTGATCAGGATATGGCGGCCGGCAAGACTGCCCTGCACCTTCGGCTCGAACGGGATCAGCGGATGCATGAGTTCCGAGGCATCGAACAGCGTCGGCTCGGCGAACACCATCGAAGCCAGGATGTTGGCACCGTTGGAGTAGCCGAGGCCGAACACGGCCGATGGTTTCACCGCTTCGACATGCGCCTTGACGAAGCCCGCCATCTTCGATGTTGCGCGCGCCAGGTCGTTCATGTCGTAGACGCCCTCGCCAGTGCGGCGGAAGAAGCGCGCGGCGCCATGCTCCGACACATCGCCGCGCGGCGAGACGATCGTCGCCGAAGGCACCAGATCGCGGCCGAAGCCAAGCAGCTGGTTCTCGTCCGCGCCGGTGCCGTGGAAGACAAAGAGGAGCGGGCTGCCCGGCGAACCGGGCAGCATTTTGTGGATGTAAGCGTCCTTGCTCATGGCTTCAGCCTTCCAGCTTCTGCAGGTGCTCTTCGAGATAGGGCCTAAGATGCTGATGCTGCGTCGGCAGCTTCAGCGCCTCGCCAAGATGGGCGGTATCCTCGTCGCGGTCGAAGCCCGGTTCGTTGGTTGCCACCTCGAACAGAACACCGCCCGGCGTGCGGAAATAGATCGCCCAGAAATAGTCGCGATCGATGACCGGCGTCACGCCATAGCCCGTGTCGATCAGCGCCTTGCGCACCTCGAGCTGCTTGGCGCGATCCTCGACCGCGAAGGCGACATGGTGCACCGAGCCGGCGCCGAGATTGGCGAAGCCGGCGCCCGGCAGCGATTCAATGTCGACGACATCGGCGCCATTGCCGTTCTTGATCGCCAGCCGGCGGATATTGCCGGACTTGTCGACCTCCTCAGAGCCCATGAACTTCAAGAGCTCCTCGGTGGCGCCGCCGTCCTTCAGCCGGAGCGAGACCGAGTGAAAGCCGCGGATCGCCTCGTCGCCGGGAACGCCGCCCTTGACCCAGGGCGCTCTGCTGTCGGCCTTGTCCTCGACAAGCGCGAAGCTGTCGCCGTCCGGGCCGGTGAAGGTAAGCCGCTTTTCGCCAAAGCTTTCGGTGCGGGCGACATTGCCCACGCCCTCATCGGCGAAGCGCTTTTCCCAGTAGGCGAGCGTGCCTTCCGGCACCGAGAACACGGTCGTGCCGACCTCGCCGACGCCGTGCCGGCCCTTGCCGATATCGGGGAACGGAAAATACGTCATCACCGAACCCGGCGTGCCGACCTCATCGGCATAGTAGAGGTGATAGACGTCCGGCGCGTCGAAATTGACGGTTTTCTTCACCCGGCGCAGGCCGAGCTTTTTCGTGAAGAACTCATTGTTGCGGCGTGCGTCGCTCGCCATCGAGGTGACGTGATGCAGGCCTTGGATCTGATTGAGCATGATTGTGCTCCTTCCCTTGTTCTTGCGCGGCCCTCGCCGCAGTCCACGCCAATATGAGGAGGGGCGGCTCTGCGGCAAAGCGGGCAAACACAGGATGGACTGTATCATAAACGTGAACGACCGTTCAAAATATGTTCACCAATCCATCACCAGCATCGGCTTGCAACCCAGGTGATTTCCGTTCCATCTGAGCGCTTCCACAAGGAGACGATCTTGGACAATCCGACGAGCCGCCCGAATGTTCTCCTCATCACTTGCGACCAATGGCGTGGCGATTGCCTCTCGGCCGCCGGCCATCCGGTGGTGAAGACGCCAAATGCGGATGCGCTCGCCGCCGAGGGCGTGCTTTTCCGCCGCCACTATGGCGGGGCAGCGCCTTGTTCTCCGGCCCGCGCCTGTCTCTATACAGGCCTCTACCAGATGAACAATCGCGTCTGCCGCAACGGCACGCCGCTCGACGCGCGCCATGGCAACATCGCGCTTTCGGCGCGCGCGGCGGGCTACGATCCAACCCTGTTCGGCTACACCGATGTCTCGCTCGACCCGCGCCAGCTTGCGGCGGGGGATCCGCGCCTGCGCAGTTATGAAGGCGTGCTGCCTGGCTTCACCGTCCGACAGGCTTTGCCCGAGCATCAGAAGCAGTGGCTGTCATGGCTGCGCGCGCAAGGCATAGACACGAGCTCCGGCAGCCCTGGCATCCACCGTCCGGCCGGAGGGCAGGCGGAATGCGACGTGACCAACGCGCCGCCGGTCTATTCGAAGGACCAGACGCCGAGCGCTTTCCTGGCCGGCGAATTCATCCGCTGGCTTGGCGAGCAGGAGAAGGGCGCGCCATGGTTCGCGCACATCTCCTTCATCAGCCCGCACCCGCCCTTCATCGTGCCGGAGCCTTACAATACGATGTACGATCCGGCTGAAGGCCCCGCTTTCAAGCGGGCGGCAAATTGGCAAGCCGAAGCCGCAAGCCACCCCTATCTCGCCTATGATCTCGCCCTCCAGAAGAGAACGAAATTCGTTCCAGGCATGAAGGGCAACGTGCCGGACTGGAGCGAGGAGAATTTCCGCCGCATCCGCGCCATCTATTACGGCATGATTTCGGAGGTCGATGCGCAGCTCGGCCGTATCTGGCAGGCGATCAAATCGGCCGGCGCCTGGGACGACACCATCGTCGTCCTTACATCCGACCATGCCGAGATGATGGGCGACCATTTCATGCTGGGCAAAGGCGGCTTCTTCGATGCCAGCTACCACATTCCGCTGATCGTCCGCGACCCGCGCCGGAAAGCAGCGGCCGGTTCATCCGTGGATCATTTCACCGAAGCCGTCGACGTCTTTCCGACCTTGCTCGACCTGATCGGCGCCGCGCCGCAGCGCCATCTCGACGGCTGCCCGCTGACCCCGTGGCTTGACGGCGACCGCCCCGGGAACTGGCGCGACGCCGCGCATTGGGAATTCGACTTCCGCACGATCGCGGCAGGCGACGCCGAACGCCATTTCGGCATGGAGTCGCGCGACTGCAATCTCGCCGTCATCCGCTCGGCCGGCTTCAAATATGTCCATTTCGGCGGCGGCCTGCCGGCGCTTCTGTTCGACCTGTCGCAAGACCCGGGAGAACTGAACAATGTGGCGAACGACCCCGCCTATCTGCCGGTGCGACTCGAGTTCGCGGAGAAGATGCTAGCCTGGCGCGCTACTCACCTCGACCAGTCGCTGGCCTTGGCGGAACTGACGGAGGATGGAGTGGCTGGGTGCGTCAGTAGGGCAGTAAGGCAATAGGGCAGTATGGGAATCGCTCCCTACTGCCCTACTGCCCTATTCCCTTACTTCAGCATCATCCGCTGCTGGTCGCGATTGGCGGCATAACTGCTCTTGTCATAGGCCGTCTGCGCCTGCAGCTGTTCCTTGGTGAAGTTGGTGTAGAGATATTTCTTGCCGTTTTTGTCGGTCATGAATTTGAGCTTGTCCATGCCGACCGCCACCTCCTTGGCGCCGATGCCGAGGAAGCCGCCGACCTCGACGATGACCGCGTCCGGCTTGTTTTCGGGCGTCAGCACGACGTCGCCGATGGAACCGATCTCGGCGTCGTTGGCGCCATAGACCGTCGTACCCTTCAGATCATCGACCCTGATATTGCCCATGGGCATTTCGGTCAGCGTCGACTTGTCGATGGACGAGGTCTTGGTCTGGTCGGTTGCGGCGGTGCCATTGTCGGCGGGCTTGTTCTCAGCAGTGCTCTGGGCCGCCGGCGCCGCGGGCTTGTTCTCTGCCGTCGACTGGGCGGGCTCTGCCGGCTTGGCCCCCTTGTCGGAGGTCGTGTCCGAAGACACCACCGCGGGCGTGGTCGCCGCGGGAGCGTTGTTCGCGGCCGTGGTCGTGCCCGGCGCCGGGTCATAGGCCTTGCGGTTGAAGTCGGGCTGCGCCTGCAACTCCTCCTTGGTGGTCTCGGCCACCAGCCAGCGGTCGCCATTTTTCTCGGCCCATTTTGCCTTGGCGAAGTCATAGGCGACGTTCTTCTCACCAATGCCGAGGAAGCCCCCCACGCCGATCACGAGGGATTCAGCCTTGCCGTCCTTGGCAAGAACGATGTCGTTGACGTCGCCGATCTTCTGGGCGTCGTCCGCGGTGCCGTTATAGACCGACTCGCCCATGATGTTGGACGCGATGTTGCCCTCGGCCTTCTTCACCGGCTCGGCCGGTGCGGCCGCCGGAGCCTGTGCTGTCGTGTTGTTGGCGGGCTGCGTGGCATCGGTCGTCGGCGCCGGCGCCGGGTCATAAGGCTTGCGATCGAATGCCGGCAGCGCGTTCAACTCATCCTTGGTCGATTTGGCGACCAGCCAGCGGTCGCCATTCTTCTCGGCCCATTCCAGCTTCGCGTAGTCGAAGGCGACGTCTTTCTTGCCGACGCCGAGAAAACCGCCGACCCCGATGATGGCGGATTTGGCCTTGCCGCTGGAATCGAAGACGACATCATCGACCTTGCCGATGTTCTGGGCGTCGTCGCCGGTGCCATTGTAGACAGACTCGCCGATGATATTGGACATCAGCGCGCCGTCGGCGCGCGGCACCGGAGCCGTGGTTTCGGCGGCAGGGGCCTGTTGCGCCGGAGCGGTTGTCGTCTGCGCAAGGGCGCCGGTTGCGAGCAGTGTAGCGATCGCGGTGGTCGCAAAAAGAGTGCGGATCATGATGGTCTCTCCTCGTGCCTGATTTGTGCATGCTGCTCACCCGGTCAGCCTCTGGACGGCGGGTCGGGAGCGGCAGTGTCGACAGGTTCACAACGTTGTGACCGGGGTGTTGTTCCAAGACACGTTCACCAGCGTCTGGGTTGCCAAACCTACGCTGGAACCTTTGCGGCCGCATCCTCGTTCCAGCCTTCGGCTGAGGTCTGACGGCTCAAGGCGGCTTGAACCGAATACGGAGCGGATATGCGGTTTGCTGCGGTGCTTAATCATGACGGCGGCGCGCTCCGCACCGTCGACATGGAAGCTTTCTCCGGACAGTTGCGTCAGACGCTTGAAGCGGCGGGACATTCGGTCGAGATCGACATCGTCGCCGGCCGGGATGTCGCTACCGCGCTGGAGAAGGCCATCGCCAGGCGCAACATCGACGTGATCCTCGCCGGTGGCGGCGACGGCACGATCTCGACCGCGGCGTCCCTTCTCATGAACAAGAAGAAGGCGCTGGCTATTTTACCTGCGGGGACGATGAACCTCTTCGCGCGCGGCCTGGGCATTCCGCAGACACTGGAGGCAGCGCTGCGGTCCTTTGCCGATGGCGAGGTGATCGCCGTCGACATGGCGAGCGCCAATGGCCAGCCTTTCGTGCATCAGTTCTCGATTGGCATGCATGCCAAGATGGTCCAGTTGCGCGAGAAAATGGATTTCGGCTCGCGCCTTGGAAAGATGCAGGCCTCCGTGCGCGCCGCCTGGGCGGCGATCAAGAATCCACCGGCGCTGAAAGTGAGCCTGAGCATCGGCAAGGCGGAGATCGTGACGCGCACGACCGGCATCGGCATTTCCAACAACCTGTTCGGCGAGGGCCACCTGCCTTATGCCGACAACCCGGCCGGCGGCGTGCTCGGCATCTATGTCAGCGTCGCGCGCCGGCGTCACCATCTGGCAAAGCTGCTGCTGGACATGCTGCGCGGCCGGCTGCGCCAAAGTGCCCATGTC
>NZ_RZSB01000184.1:0-8895 GCF_004023285.1 Mesorhizobium sp. M2A.F.Ca.ET.067.02.1.1 | reverse complement strand
CATTGGTGGCATGGAGCAGGATGCCGAGGCTGATGAAGCAGAAGCGTGCCAAGTCGCCATTTGCCCACAGCGCGGGCCAATCTATCTTGTCGCCACCTGCCTTGTTGCCGCTTGCTGCCGTCACGTCGATCTCCTGCTTGCGATCCGCAGCCTCATCCGCATTGCGAATGGGCGCCAGGTCCAGTTCGGCAGGGCTTGTAGAACCTCAAGCGCGGTTGAGCTCAAGAGGCTTTTTCGCTTGTCGTGGAAGGAAGGCTCCACCGGCCCTGGTGGTCAGTCAGTTCGCTGTGCTGCGCAGCTGGAACTGGCTGACGCCGATGGCGATGTTGGGACCGGTCTGGGTCTGGACGCTGAGCGGCTGCAGAGTGAAGGCGTTGCCGGTGCCGCCGACCAGGAGATTGGCGCCGGCGCCGACCGCGGCGGTCACTTCGGCGCTGGCGCCGACATAGTCGCCGGCAAGCGCACCCGGGGCTTAGATGTTGTTCATCGGCGTCAGCACCAGCCAGCGCATCACGCTCTGGCTGGTCGTGCCGATGTCGAGACCATACTTGTTGACGGCGCCGAAATAGGCTTCCGGCGCGAAGGTCTTGTCGGCCGGCATGAAGGTGCAGCTCAGATCCTTGCTTGAGCCGAAGACGAAGCCGCTGCCGCCGCAGATGGCGCAATCCAAGACGCCGAGCTCAACGCCGCCGGTCTCCGCTCGGGCCTGCCCGGCCAGTGCAACGATCGCGATCGCGGCTGCGGCGATGATCCTCGACATATGTCCCCCCTCTTCTTTTTGACGCAATTCCGGACGGAAAACCGTGTCTCACTTTTCCTGGAATTGCTCAAAAGCATGCGGCCCGGAACGGCTACAATGTCCTGTTCCGGGCCGCGCGTATAGGCGGATGTCGTTAGCGGCTGAGCGCCTATTTGTAGGAGTGGACGAGGTCCAGCGACGCCACCGCGACGGCCAGGTTGACGCCGGTCTGCGCCTGCACGCTGAGCGGCTCCAGCATGAAGGCGCCGTCGAGGCCGCCGACCAGGAGATTGGCGCCGCCGCCGGTCACGACGGAAGCCTCAGCGTTGACGCCGTAATAGCTGCCGGCGAGGTCGCCCGCCTCATGATGGCGCGTGGCGCCGAGCACCGCCCAGACCAGCTGGCCCTGATGCGTCTGGCCGATGTCGACGCCGAGCTTGGAGATCATGCCGGTGTACTGCTCGGCCGGACCGTGATGATAGGGACGGAAGGTGCAGGACACGCCCTTGTTGGACGTGATGACATAGCCGACGCCGCCGTCGATCGTGCAATCGAGCGTGCCGAGCCGGAGCGTGCCGGCGCTGACTGGGGAAGCGAGGACCGTGGCGGCAAGCGCGGCAGCGGCACAGGCAAGGGATTTGATCATTGGAAAGGTCCTTTCGCGAAAATCTTGGCCCCGGCTTAAACGGTCGAGGTGCAAGGAGCGTTCCGCCGAAAACTTGGCGCGAACATGGCAAAGGTTAACGCACTGCCCTGGGCGGTTAACGGATCGCTATCGGCGTCGCCACGGCGCAACACTGCGGCCGCCGGCGGCGACCGCGCCTGGCGCGAGATGCCCTTCCGTTACAGGCTTCAGCTGGCGTTGCCGCCGGTGCGCGACAGGCCGTCCTTGGCCGGCTGGTAGTTCGGGTCGAGGTGGATCGCCTCGCGGTAGGACTTGGCGGCCCTGACCTTGTCGCCACGGCGCTCGTAGATCAGCGCCTGGTTGGCCCAGGCCTCGGCATTCTTGCCGTCGAGCTTGATGGCCATGTTGAAGTCGGAGAAGGCGTTGTCCTCGTCGCCTGTCGCAAGATAGGAGAGGCCGCGGCCGTTGTAGGGCTCGGCGGCGTCCGGCGCCAGCGAGATGGCGGTCGAGAAGTCCTCGATGGCGAATTTGTGCTGGCCCTGGCTCTGATAGATCAGACCGCGATTGTGGTAGGCGCGCGCATCCGTGGTGTCGAGCTGGATCGCCTTCTGGAAGTCGTTGAAGGCATCCTGGGTGCGGCCCGCCTTACGGTAGAGATTGCCGCGGCCGATATAGGCGGCATCGTAGTTGGCGTTGATCTGGATCGAGCGGTTGTAGTCGGCCAGAGCGGCTTCCTGGTTGCCGAGAAAGCGCTGGATCAGCGCGCGATTCGAATAGGCCTGGTAGAAGTTCGGATTGAGCTGGATGGCCTGATTGAAGTCCTTGAGCGCCGCCTGGTACTGGCCGCCGCGGCCATAGGCCGAGCCGCGCACATTGTAGCCCTCGGGATCCTGCGGATTGCGTTGGATGACCGCCGAGAGCGAGGAGATGTTCTCGCTTGAGCCTTGCGCCTTGTCGATCGAGTTGAACTCACCCGTCGGGGCTGTCTGGCATGCTGCAAGCATCAGACCCGAAAGCAGGGCCGCCGTCAGGGCGAAGCCGCGAAAAGCGGTTCCACGCTCCACGGTAATAGCGTTCATCTTTGTCCTCACTGCCGCAGCGCCGTCAGTCCGTTCCCTCTCCGAACCGGCTCGAATCTATAAACAAAAAGGTGGCGGCGATTCCGCATCGCGCCACCTTCGGTATCCTTCGAAAAGGACGAAAAATAGGCGTTATGAGCGCGGCGAACGCGGCGCGCCACCAGCACCGGCCGGAGCCGGACGCGGGGTCATCGGCAGCAGGCCTTCGCGCTGGGCGCGCTTGCGGGCCAGCTTGCGGGCGCGGCGCACGGCTTCCGCCTTCTCGCGGGCACGCTTCTCGGACGGCTTCTCGTAGTGACCGCGCATCTTCATTTCGCGGAAAATACCTTCGCGCTGCATTTTCTTCTTCAGCGCGCGAAGCGCCTGATCAACGTTGTTGTCGCGGACGAGTACCTGCACGGGCAATCCTGTCTTCGGGTTTGAAATCGTTAGGCAATCGGCCAATAGCCGAGATGCCTCCGCGGCGAGTTGCACCGCGAATTGTGGCGGCTGATAGCAGAATCAGGCCGGGATGTCCACCGCTGATTGCGGGAAAGCGCGATCAAAAACCGGAGCAGTGCGCTAGGCCGCGATTCAGTCTTCCACCGCCGCCAGATGGAGGCGTGCGAAATCCTCGAAAAACTCGCCGTAATCGCAGGTGATTTCCTCGCCGGCGGCGATGTCGCGAATGGCGGTGGCGCCGCCATATTGCGAGAAATCCGTGTTCGGCCGCTCGGAGTGGTTCATGAAGCGGCCATTGTCGACCTCATAGACCATGAAGCCGGGCTTGTCCGGGCTCGGATAGGCATAGCGGTCGAGCAGTTCCCTCAGATGAGGGGATGCCGCTTCATATTTTTCCATCGGAATCAGGCGGTCGAAATCGGGATCGAGCCGCCAGATCGAAGCACCTTTGCGGATCGGCTCGGCAGCGAAGACACCGACGCCCTCGATGGCGCTCTGCGCAACATAGGTCCTGATCAGCAGCATCGTTCCGGTCCGATTTCGACGAAAAACGAAAATCGTCAAAACGGGCCGAAATGCAAGGCCGTAGCGCGATATTTCAGCGGATGAGTGTGCCCGCCGTCCGCCTCACGGATCACGTCCGGTTGATCGAAGCGTCCGGCTTCGGCCGCGGCATAGGCCGCTGTTGCCCCTACTGCCGCAACAGCCAGCCCAGCCGGTCCAGGGAGAAGGCGTAGCTGAGGGCGATCAGCAGGGCCATGACGATGCCCGCGGCCGCGTGACCGACCAGATAGAATCCGGCGGCGCCGCCGAACAGTATGACGAGTTCCAGCGCCAACCGCGCCGCGCCCGGCACAGGAAACGGCGCGCGGCCTGACCGGCTTGGGTCGTCAGGGACCGCGAAGGTTCCCCACAGTGCAGCCGCAACAAGCGGCAAGGCCAAGGCGAAGAGCCAGCGCCACCACCCCTCGGACAGGCTCCAGCCTGCCATGCCGAGCCCGAGCAGCGCAGCAAGTTCCAGCAGAAAGCGCAGGGTCAGATTCCACCAGGCGTTGCCCATATTGATCCTCCAGGTCTCGGAGCAGCCGGTATGGCCGATCGCGGCCGCGGCTACCAGCCCGGACGCCATCCTTTCGGCATGGCGCAAAGCGGCAAGCGCCGTCGCAAACAGCGCAAGGATGACATCGCGGTTTCGCTAGTGATACTCCTCGCGTGACGGGCGGACGACATCCGCGATTTTTGGCGCGAGGCTATAACGTGAAGAAATATTCGGTATTCGCCGTCGCCCGCGAGGCGATGCGCGGCCACAAGGGCTGGGAAGAGCAGTGGACCTCGCCCGAGCCGAAGAAGGAATACGACGTCATCATCGTCGGCGCCGGCGGGCACGGCCTGGCGACGGCCTATTACCTGGCGAGCGAGCACGGCATCACCAACATCGCGGTGCTGGAAAAGGGCTGGCTCGGCGGCGGCAACACTGGTCGAAACACCACAATCATTCGCTCCAACTATCTCTATGATGAAAGCGCCGGCATCTACGACCATGCGCTGAAGCTGTGGGATGGATTGAGCCAAGAGCTCAACTACAACGTCATGTATTCGGCGCGCGGCGTCATGATGCTGGCGCACAACGTGCATGACGTGCAGGTGTTCAAGCGCCATATCCACGCCAACCGCCTCAACGGCATCGACAATGAATGGCTGACGCCGGAAGAGGCGAAGGCATTCTGCCCGCCGCTCAACATCTCCAAGGAAGCGCGCTATCCGGTAATGGGCGCCGCGTTGCAGCGGCGCGGCGGCACGGCGCGCCATGACGCGGTGGCGTGGGGCTATGCGCGCGGCGCTTCGGCGCGCGGCGTGCACATCATCCAGAACTGCGAGGTCACCGGCATCAAGCGGGCGGCGAACGGCGCTGTCAGCGGCGTGGAGACGACGCGCGGCTTCATCGGCGCCAAGAAGGTCGGCGTGGTGGCGGCCGGCCATTCCTCGGTCATCATGAACATGGCCGGCGTGCGCATGCCGCTCGAAAGCTATCCGCTGCAAGCGCTGGTGTCGGAGCCGGTCAAGCCGGTGGTGCCCTGCGTGGTGATGTCCAACACCGTGCATGCCTATATCTCCCAGTCCGACAAGGGCGAGCTCGTCATCGGCGCCGGCACCGACCAGTATGTCTCCTATTCGCAGACCGGCGGCCTGCACATATTGCAGCACACGCTGGACGCCATCTGCGAGATGTTCCCGATCTTCACGCGCATGAAGATGCTGCGCTCCTGGGGCGGCATCGTCGACGTCACGCCCGACCGCTCGCCGATCCTGGCCAAAACACCGGTCAAGGGGCTTTACGTCAATTGCGGCTGGGGCACCGGCGGCTTCAAGGCGACGCCCGGCTCGGGCAATGTCTTCGCGCACACGATCGCGAAGGACGAGCCGCACCCGATCAACGCGCCTTTCACCCTCGAGCGCTTCCGCACCGGACGCCTCATCGACGAGGCCGCGGCGGCGGCGGTGGCGCACTGATGATGGCTCAGTCGCTTTGCGATCAACAGGCCGACGCGCGCGTCGGTCACGGCAAGTTTTAGGATCACCCAGATGCTTCTCATCCGCTGTCCCTATTGCGAGGAAGAGCGCCCGGAACTCGAGTTCCGCAATGCCGGCGAGGCGCATATCGCGCGCCCGACCAACATTGCCGCCGAGAGCGACGACGATTTCGAGAAATTCTTCTTCATCCGCGCCAACCCGAAGGGCGTCATCTATGAGCGCTGGCGGCACATCCATGGCTGCGCGCGCTTCTTCAACGCCGTGCGCGACACCGTCACCGACAAGTTCGTCATGACCTACAAGGCCGGCGAGCCGAAGCCCGCGAAGCTGCCCGGAGCCGCGAAATGAACGCCATGTTCCGCATTTCCGGCGCCGGTCGCCTCAGCCAGGCGAAGACAGCCTCCTTCAGCTTCGACGACAAGTTCTATGTCGGCATCGAGGGCGACACGCTCGCCTCGGGGCTGCTCGCCAACGGCGTGCACCTGGTCGGGCGATCGTTCAAATACCATCGGCCGCGCGGCGTCCTGTCGGCCGGCGCGGAAGAGCCCAACGCGCTGGTGCAGATCGTGCGCGACGATGCGCGCAAGACGCCGAATGTGCGCGCCACCGTCCAGGAGCTCTATGACGGGCTGACCGCCCATTCGCAGAACCGATGGCCGTCGCTTTCCTTCGACGTCGGTGCCGTCAATGACATCGCCTCGCCGCTATTTTCGGCCGGCTTCTACTACAAGACCTTCATGTGGCCGAAGTCGGCCTGGAAGAGCCTTTACGAGCCGAAGATCCGCGCCGCCGCCGGTCTTGGCGTTTCTCCGGACAAGCCGGACCCGGACCACTATGCCGCGCGCTACGCGCATTGCGAGGTGCTGGTTGTGGGCGGTGGCGCCGCCGGCATTGCAGCTGCCCTTGCCGCCGCCGAAACGGGCGTGCGGGTGATCCTCGCCGACGAGCAGGCCGAATTCGGCGGCAGCCTGCGCTTCGAGAGCGGCGCCAAAATCGAGGGCGAGAATGGCTATGCCTGGGCGCAAGCCGCGATCGCCAGGCTCAAGGCGATGGACAATGTGCGGGTACTCTCCCGCACCACGGCTTTCGGCTATTACGCGCAAAACTTCGTCGGCCTTGTCGAGCGGGTCAGCGATCACCTGAAGAATCCCGGCCACGACCTGGCGCGCGAACGCCTGTGGCAGGTGCGCGCCGGCCGCGTCGTGATCGCCACTGGCGCCATCGAGCGACACATGGTGTTCGCCAACAACGACCGTCCGGGCGTCATGCTGGCCTCGGCGGCGCGCACCTATCTCAACCACTACGGCGTGGCCGTCGGCAAGAATGTCGGCGTCTATACGGCGAATGACTCCGCTTATGCAGCGGCGATCGACCTCAAAAAGGCCGGCGTCAACATCGCGGCCATCGTCGACCTGCGCGACAATCCAGCCGGGCCGGTGATCGACGAGGCGAGGGCGCTCGGCATCGAGATTAATTTCGGTCGCGCGGTGGTGAGCGCCGGCGGCAAATTGCGCGTGTCGTCCATGACCGTGCAGCCGAAGAATGGCGGCGGCGGACGCACCATTCCGGTCGACGCGATCCTGATGTCGGCCGGCTGGACGCCGTCGGTGCATCTGTTCTCGCAGTCGCGCGGCAAGGTCGCCTTCAACGACGAGACCAAGCGCTTCGTGCCCGGCACCTACGCGCAGGATTGCGTCTCGGTCGGCGCCTGCAACGGCACGGATGGGCTGGACGCGACGGTAGACGAGGCCTATGCGGCCGGCGCCAAGGCGGCGAAGGAAGCCGGCGGCAAGGTCGGAAAAGGCGCCAAGCCGAAGGTCGATGCCGGCGAGAGCTGGTCGCGCGGCATGCTGGGCGCGGCGCCCGGCGCCGGGCCGGGCACCACGGTCAAGGCCTTCGTCGATTTCCAGAACGACGTCACCGCCAAGGACATCCGCCAGGCGGTGCATGAAGGCATGCATTCGATCGAGCACGTCAAGCGCTTCACCACCAACGGCATGGCGACCGACCAGGGCAAGACATCCAACTTGCATGGCCTGGCGATCGCCGCCGAGGAGCTCGGCAAGCCGATCCCGCAGGTCGGCCTCACCACGTTCCGCGCGCCCTATACGCCGGTGACCTTCGGCTCGATCGTCGGCCATGCGCGCGGCGCGCTGTTCGACCCGACCCGGCGCACGGCGACGCATGGCTGGGCGGCACGCCAAGGCGCCGTGTTCGAGGATGTCGGCCACTGGAAGCGCGCCTGGTATTTCCCCAAGGCCGGCGAGGACATGCACGCCGCCGTCAACCGCGAATGCGTGACGGTGCGCAAGGTGGGCGGCCTGTTCGACGCCTCGACGCTTGGCAAGATCGAAGTGGTCGGGCCGGACGCGGCGAAATTCATGGAGCTGCTCTACACCAATCCGTGGGAGAAGCTGGAAACCGGCCGCTGTCGCTACGGCATCATGCTGCGCGAGGACGGCTTCATCTATGACGACGGTGTCGTCGGTCGACTGGCACCGGACCGTTTCCATGTGACGACGACGACCGGTGGCGCGCCGCGCGTCATGAACCATATGGAGGATTACCTCCAGACCGAGTTCCCGCATCTCAATGTCTGGCTGACCTCGATCACCGAGCAGTGGGCTGTGATCGCGGTTCAGGGGCCCAAGTCGCGCGACATCATCGCGCCGCTGGTCGAAGGCATCGACATGTCGGACGAGGCGATGCCGCATATGTCGGTGCGCGAGGGCAAGATCTGTGGCGTGCCGACAAGGCTGTTCCGCATGTCCTTCACCGGCGAGCGCGGCTTCGAGGTCAACGTGCCGGCCGATTACGGCGAGGCGGTCTGGGAAGCGCTGTGGGCCGGAGGCCAGAAGCATGGCGCGACCGCCTACGGCACCGAAACGATGCACGTGCTGCGCGCCGAGAAGGGCTACATCATCGTCGGCCAGGACACCGACGGCACGGTGACGCCGAACGATGCCGGGCTCGACTGGGCGGTCGGCAAGAAGAAGACCGACTTCGTCGGCATCCGAGGCCTGACCCGGCCGGACCTTGTGGCCAAGGGCCGCAAGCAGCTCGTCGGGTTGAAGACCAAGGACCCGAAAGTGGTGCTGGAAGAAGGCGCGCAGATCGTCGCCGATCCGAAGCAGTCGATCCCGATGAAGATGATCGGCCACGTCACCTCCAGCTATTGGTCGGAGAATTGCGGCCGTTCGATCGCGCTGGCGCTGGTCGCCGGCGGCCGCGATCGCATGGGTGAGACGCTCTATGTGCCGATGCCGAACGGCATGATCGAGGTGGAAGTCACCGGCATGGTGTTCGTCGACGAGAAGGGAGAACGCCTCAATGGCTAAGGCCGCCGCCAAGACAAAAGCCGCCGCTGCTTCCGCCTCGGTCGAGCGGCGTCCGGCGCTTGCCGGCCGCGTGCAGTCCGCGCCGGGCGTGAAGGTCGAGATGCTGCCGCCGGCCGAGCGCATCTCGCTGCGCGCGGCCGG
>NZ_RZSB01000183.1:0-8931 GCF_004023285.1 Mesorhizobium sp. M2A.F.Ca.ET.067.02.1.1 | reverse complement strand
GGTCACGAATCGGGCTCGGACCGCATCTTCGAGGCGCTGACCGCCGTCGACCCTGAAAAGCAAGTGGAAACGATCGTCAACGTGCAGGGCGACCTGCCGACCATCGATCCCGAGATCATCGGCGCGTCGCTGCGGCCGTTTGAGGACAGATCGGTCGACATCGCCACGCTCGGCGTCGAGATCGTGCGCGACGAGGAGAAGACCAACCCGAATGTCGTCAAGATCGTCGGCTCGCCGCGATCCGCGACACGGCTGAAAGCGCTTTATTTCACCCGCGCCACCGCGCCCTGGGGCGAGGGGCCGCTCTACCATCACATCGGCCTCTACGCCTATCGCCGTGCAGCGCTCGAACGCTTCGTGGCGCTCAAGCCCTCGCCGCTGGAGCGCCGCGAGCGGCTGGAGCAATTGCGGGCGCTGGAAGCCGGCATGCGCATCGACGCCGAGATCGTTCAGTCGCTGCCGCTTGGCGTCGACACGCCGCACGACCTGGAACGCGCCAGGCAGATCCTTTCAAGCTGAGACCATCCGCATGACCGCAAAGACCAACAGAATATCCTTCCAGGGCGAACCCGGCGCCAATTCCGACACGGCGTGCCGCAACATGTTCCCCACCATGGACCCTTTGCCCTGCCCGACCTTCGAGGATGCTTTCAATGCGGTCGAGACCGGCAAGGCCGAGCTCGCCATGATCCCGATCGAGAACACGATCGCCGGCCGCGTCGCCGACATTCATCACCTGTTGCCGGAATCGAAGCTGCACATCGTCGGCGAATATTTCCTGCCGATCCACTTCCAGCTGATGGTGCTGCCGGGAGTGAAGCGCGAAGAGATCAAGACCGTGCACAGCCACATCCACGCGTTGGGACAGTGCCGCAAATATATCCGCAAGAACGGCTGGAAGCCGGTGATCGCCGGTGACACGGCGGGTTCGGCGAAGATGGTGTCGGAGGTCAAGGACCGCACCATGGCCTCGCTGGCGCCGGCTCTTGCCGCAGAGCTTTATGGGCTCGACATCATCGAGAAGAATGTCGAGGACACCGACTCCAACGTCACCCGCTTCGTCGTCTTGACCAAGAACAAGCAATGGGTGGAGCGGCCCACGCCGGACGCCAAGATGATGACGACCTTCATCTTCCGCGTCCGCAACGTGCCTGCCGCGCTCTACAAGGCCATGGGCGGCTTCGCCACCAACGGCATCAACATGACCAAGCTCGAGAGCTACCAGTTAGGGGCCTTCACCGCGACGCTGTTCTACGCCGACATCGAAGGCCACCCGAACGATCCGCTGGTCAAGCTGGCGCTTGACGAGCTGAGCTTCTTCTCGCGCGAGATGCGCATCCTCGGCGTCTATCCGGCGAGCGCCTCGCGCGAGCAGTGGAAGGTGGCTGATTAGGGCCACGAATATCGAGCTACAGCATCAGGACAAGTCTACTGGTAGGGCGTGTTCCGTGCGGGGCGGCAGCGGCAAATCAAGGTCACCCACCTCCGGCATAGCCAGCATGTCACCGAGCGACCGCGTTTTGCCGGTGAGCCGTTTATATTCATCGAACGACATGAGGACATGCACTGGCCGCCCACTGTCGGTGATGATCACAGGGCCGTCCTTGGCAGCGCGTTTTGCGCGGCCAAGATCCTGTTTGAGTTCACGGCATGAAAGCGTAGTGATCATATCACTTTCGCAAAACGAGATTGCGTAACCACATCTGATCCGCTTGCAGGAATTGCAAGATTGAGCGAATGGATGACCAGCCATATCAAGTGATTGGTTGTGCCGCCCTGTAGGAGTGTGCCTGGCGGCTCAACCTGTTTTACAACGACTTGCGCTTAGATCACCGCGCCCAACGGCACGTAGTCGATCTCCAAGAACTTCTCGACCTCCGGCACCCAGCGATCGCGCACGAACGCGACGTGGTCGGGGTGCTCGTTGTAGCGCGTGTAGGCCGCCTGGTCGGCGAACTCCATCGAGAAGCCGAACTGATAGTCGTTCTTCGGGCTCACCTGCCGCAGCTGCTCGAAATGCGTGACGCCCTTGATCCCGGTAAGGATTTTCTTCGCGTCGTGCAGGAAGCGCTTTGTCTCCAGCGAATGCGGCTCGTGCTTCAAGGTGAACACCACGGTATGACGGATCATTCTTGCGCTCCTATTCGCTGTCGACCCAGGCGCGGATGAGGTGATGGGCGATCGCCCCTTTCGGCGGCGTAATCAAGCCGTCGGCATGCGTCCTGTCCAGCATCGTGCGCACCTCAACTCGGAAGAACCAGCGGCAATCCTCCAGCTCGTTGAGGTCAGCCTGGATATCCTCGTTGAGCGGCTCGCCGAAGCAGCCGATCATCAGCGAATAGGGGAACGGCCAGGGCTGGCTGGCATGGTAGACGACGCGGCCGAGCCGGATGCCGGCCTCTTCCAGCGTCTCGCGCCGCACCGCCGCCTCGATCGTCTCGCCCGGCTCAATGAAGCCGGCAAGCGCCGAATACATGCCCGGGGCGAAATGCCGGCCGCGCCCCAGCAGGCATTTCTCGCGCGTTGCCGTCAGCATGATCGCCACCGGGTCGGTGCGCGGGAAATGGTCGGTGCCGCAGGCCGGACAGTGGCGCCTGTAGCCGCCGGCGCGCATCTCCGAGCGGTTCCCGCATTTCGAGCAGAAGGCGTGGCTGGCGTGCCAAGCGAGCAGCGCCGCCCCTTGCGCCAGCGCGCCGGCCGCCGCCTCGTTGATCAGCCCTTGCATATAGACGGAACGATAGTCGATCGCCTTGACCGTCTCGGGGAGAATTTCCGGCTCGACGCCCGCCGGCACGGCCAGCACCGGGCCTTCCTCTGAGAAGCCGAGCAGCACGCCACGGTCGAGCGAGACATCGAAGGTCTCGCTCTCGGCCACGTTGAACCAGGGGTCGAATTTGCCGTCATCGAGTTTGAGGTAAAGCCGGCCGGCATGCATCAGCATCAGCCGCGTGGTCTGGTCGGCCAGCGCCTTTTCGACCGCGTCGTCGGCGCGGTTCTCGGACTGCCGGTCGATCCGGTTGCCGGCGAACCCGACAAACTGGCTCGGCTCGCGCAAAGGCGCGTCAAACAGGCGGAAGCTCATGGGGACTCAGGTATGCTGGTGGACACTGGTCAGCTTATAACGCCGCCTTGATCGTTTCGGCAAACCGCCTGATATCGGAGCGCTGATAGGGTTCGCGTATGCCGTGCCCCCAGACCGGACCCGGCCAGCCGGGGTCGCCCTCGGAGCGGGCGACGACATGGACATGCAGCTGGCGCACGATGTTGCCCAGAGCGCCGGTGTTTATCTTGGTGCAGCCGGTCACCCGCTTCAGCGCCTGCGCCACCATATTGGTCTCGAAGGTCAGCATCGCCTGGTCGAGCGGCGTCATCTCGTGCAACTCCTCGATGCCCGGACGCTGCGGCACCAGCACTAGCCACGGCCAGCGGCGATCATTCATCAATCGGAGTTCGCAAAGGCCAAGCCACATAAGCTGCTCGCTGTCCGCCTCCAGACGGGCGTCCAGCGTGAAACCGGCCTTGAGGCCAGGCAGCATTGGCGTTTCCTTTGTTTCTTGTATCATTCTTCAAACCAACGAACGCTAGAGCGGCGGCAAGGTGGCTGCAAGCGATTCATTGACCGCTCTTGGCGATTTGAAGGACTTTCCGGTCTCCATATGGCCGCAGGCTCCGGCTCTGCCCTTGCATTTCGCCGCTGAATTGCCGATATGGAGCGCGGGAGGTTGGTGGTGGACGATCCACTCGCCAACCGGGTCAGGTCCGGAAGGAAGCAGCCCTAACGAGCCCGGAACGGGTCATTGTTCCAGCCTCCCACCTCTTCGCCTTTCTCCCGCGACATTGACGGCGCCAAGCCGTGCGGGCGAGACTATGCGCAGGAATCGGCCGCCTTCCGTCGCGGTCCTGGGAGCTTTTGACGGCGAATGAGCGAAGCCGGAAACTTGGGGACGGAAAGCCTGGAGACCGGCAAGGCCGGCGCCTATCGCGTCCTGGCGCGTAAATATCGTCCCTCGAATTTCTCCGAGCTGATCGGCCAGGAGCCGATGGTCCGCACGCTGACCAATGCCTTTGCCACCGGCCGCATCGCCCAGGCCTGGATGCTGACGGGCGTGCGCGGCGTCGGCAAGACGACGACAGCGCGCATCCTCGCGCGGGCCCTCAACTACAAGACCGCGGCCGTCGACCAGCCCTCCGTCGACCTTTCGATCCCCGGCGAGCATTGCCAGGCGATCATGGAAGGCCGCCATGTCGACGTCATCGAGATGGACGCCGCCTCGCACACCGGCATCGACGACATCAGGGACATCATCGACCGGGTGCGCTATGCGCCGGTCTCGGCCCGCTACAAGGTCTACATCATCGACGAAGTGCACATGCTCTCCACCCAGGCCTTCAACGGCCTGCTGAAGACGCTGGAAGAGCCGCCGCCGCACGTCAAATTCATCTTCGCCACCACCGAGATCCGCAAGGTGCCGATCACGGTCCTATCGCGCTGCCAGCGCTTCGACCTGAGGCGCATCGATGCCGGCGCGCTGGTCGGGCATCTGTCCTCGATCGCCGCCAAGGAAGGCATTTCCGTCGACGACGAGGCGCTCGCGATGATCGCGCGGGCCGCCGAGGGCTCGGCGCGCGATTCGCTCTCCATCCTTGACCAGGCGATCGCCCATGGCAGCGGCACCGTCAGCGCCGATGCGGTGCGCGCCATGCTCGGCCTCGCCGACCGCGCCCGCATCATCGACCTGTTCGAATATGTCATGAAAGGCGAGGTGGCGGCGGCGCTTGCCGAGTTCCGTGCGCAATACGACACCGGCGCCGATCCGGCCGCCGTGCTCACCGATCTTGCCGAGTTCAACCACCTCGTCACCCGCCTGCGCTTCGTGCCGGCCGCGGCCGACGACGCGTCGCTTTCCGAGGACGAGCGCCGACGCGGCGCCGAATTCGCAGGCACATTGTCAGTGCGCGTGCTGTCGCGGACCTGGCAGATGCTGCTCAAGGGCATTCCCGAGGTGCAGTCCTCCAACCGGCCGGTCAGCGCCGGCGAGATGGTGCTGATCAGGCTGGCGCATGCCGCCGACCTGCCGACGCTGGACGAGGCGCTGAAATCGCTGGAAGGCGCAGGCCCGCTGCCGAACGGCGCGCCGCGCGCCAATGGCGCACCGGCCAATCCGGGCAATGGCGGCGGCGCCAGTGCCGTGGCGCAGGCGCGGATGCCCAGTTCAAATGGCGGCGCTCAGACGATGCGGCTGGTCGATGCGCAGCCTGTGCCGGAGGCCTACGTTCCGCAACCGGCGCCGGTCGCCGAAGCGCCTGTCGTTCCGGTCAAATCGCTGGCCGACATCGTCGCGCTCGCCGACGCCAATCGCGACATCGCCTTCAAGGTGCTGCTGAAACGCTGCGTTCGGCCGGTGCGCATCGAGCCCGGCCGTCTCGACGTCACCCTGACCGACGACGCGCCGAAGATGCTGCTCAACGACTTGACGTCCAAGCTGCGCGCCTGGACCGGCCGCAACTGGCTGGTGTCGCTGTCGAAGGAAGAGGGCGGCCAGACACTGGCCGAGATGGAGACGACCAAGCGCGAGAACGCCTTCTCCGACGCCAAGGCGGATCCGACTGTCGCGGCCATCCTCGCTCGCTTCCCGGGCGCCAAGATCATCGACGTGCGCATTCCGGATGTGCCGGACGTGGAAGAGGCCGAAGCCGAAGTTCCGGTCGAGCCCGCGTCCGACGACGACGAAATCTGAAACAATCTTAGAGGACCATCCGATGAAAGATCTTCTCGGCCTGATGGGCAAGGCGAAGGAAATGCAGGCCAAGTTCCAGGCCATGCAGGACGAGATCGCCACGCTTGAAGCCACCGGCCAGGCCGGCGGCGGCCTCGTCAGCATCACGCTCACCGGCAAGTTCGAGATGAAGGCGTTGAAGATCGATCCGTCGCTGATCAAGGCGGACGAAGCCGAGATCCTCGAGGACCTCATCCTGGCCGCCCACAATGACGCCAAAAGTAAGGTCGAGCAGGTCATGCAGGAGAAAACCAAGGCGTTGACGGCGGGCCTGCCGATTCCGCCCGGAATGAAATTGCCGTTCTGAGGCGGCCTCCGCCAGTCAATTGATTATGAACGGAAATCGAGCCCGGACGGCAATATTAACCATTTTGCCGGCAATGCTCACGGGCTCATTTCGCGGCTTTCATAAAGTTTTACCCAAGTCCAGAAGTCGCTAACCATCTAGCCATCTTTTTGCCTGAAAGAGTCTCATTCTTGCCACATCTCGGGGCGGGCTGGCATCTTGGACATGAGGCTTTTTTGGTGATCGCGACGCGATGGAAGACGCCGCTGCTGCTTATCGGCATCGTCACTTCCCCCTTGCTCCTGGCCGGCTGCAGCCAGACCACTTCCTCCCATGGCATGTCGGTGTCGGGACTGACCGACGCGCTGACGCCGAGCTTCCTCACGCGTTCCTCCAGCCACTCGCTGAAGGACAAGGAATGCCTGCAAAGGGCGATGTTCTTCGAGTCCAACCGGTCGAGCCGCGACGGCATGATCGCCGTCGGCACGGTCGTGATGAACCGTTTGCGTTCGGGCCAGCATGGCAACACCATCTGCGAGGTCGTCGGCGAGAAAGGCCAGTTCGCGCCGGGCGTTCTGACGCGGCCGATGAATTCCAGGGCGCTGCCCGATGTCGAGGAAGCCGCCGACGCGGTGCTGAGAGGCGAGCGCAAGGCCAAGCTCAAGAACACGATGTATTTCCACACCGCCGGCCTGCGTTTCCCCTATAACAACATGCATTACACGATGGTGGCCGGCGGCAACGCCTTCTATGAGAAGCGCGGCCGCAACTGGCAGCCGCTTCCGGACGAGCCGATGGTCGCCATGGCCTCCGGCAAGCAGCAGAAAATCGACCCAACCGCGCCCGTGCTGGTGGCTTCCGCCGAGCCGGTGGTCAAGACGATCGTGCGGCAAGATCCGGCCAAGCAGGCCGCGATGAACGCTGCCGAACCGACGCTTCCGGCCAAGGCGGCAATCGTTCCGGCCGAACAGACCTATGTGACGGCCGCTGCTGCGCCGTCGCAGAAATCCGGCCGCCTCGCGCAGAAGCCGACGGTCGTGGCTATGCAGGAGCCGATGGCCGAGCCGGACGCCTCGCGTTTTGGCGGCACGCTCAAGGGCCGCTACATCACCTCGGTGCCCAAAGCGACGCAGGAAGCGTCGATGGGCTTCCAGTCGACGCCTGAGAACACCGACGCGATCGGCGCGATGATCGTCAGCCAGGACCGGCCGCTCGAAACCAACTGAACCCGATTGCATCCGACGCAGGGCCCGTCATGGCAGCATGGCGGGCCCTGTGTCGTTGCGGCTGTTCCAAACCGCTCGGAAAAATCCTAGATCAGGGCGATGTCGAAGAGAATCGCCGGTCCGGAAATCGAACGCCTGATCCAGCTCCTGGCCAAGGTGCCGGGGCTTGGGCCGCGCTCGGCCAGGCGCGCCGCGCTCCATCTCATCAAGAAGAAGGAGCAGCTGCTCGAGCCTTTGGCCGCCGCCATGGGCGAGGCGGTCGACAAGGTGCGCATCTGCTCGACCTGCGGCAATGTCGACACCTCCGACCCGTGCATGATCTGCACCGATCCACGCCGCGACGCTGGCACGCTGATCGTCGTCGAGGATGTCTCCGACCTCTGGGCGCTGGAGCGCGCGGCCGCCATGAACGTGCGCTACCACGTGCTCGGCGGCACGCTGTCGCCGCTCGACGGCATCGGTCCCGACCAGCTCAACATCCGCTCCCTGGTTGACCGCATCGCCGGCGGCGAGGTGAAGGAAGTCATCCTCGCAGTCAACGCCACCGTCGAGGGGCAGACGACCGCGCACTACTTGACCGATCAGCTGTCCGGCTTCGATGTGAAGGTGACGCGGCTGGCGCATGGCGTGCCGGTCGGCGGCGAGCTGGATTATCTCGACGAAGGCACGCTGGCCGCGGCGCTGAGGTCAAGGACGGCGTTTTGAGGGACTGCGGAGGGGGCGGGGAATGACTGGAATAAATCCTTCGAAGTTGGCGCCAGGCCCCCCTCTCTGTCCTGCCGGACTGTCCGGCAGGACAGAGAGGGGGGCGACAGAACGAGGCTTTTCCAAATACAGCCTCGCATTTCTTCTGCTGGCAATATTCAGCCTCATTCTCACCACTCCCACCCACGCCGCCTCCATCGACGACCAGTTCCAGGCCTGGCTTCAAACCGATCTCTGGCCCGAAGCCAAATCCAAAGGCATCTCGAAAAAGACCTTCGACGAGGCCTTCCTCGGCGTGAAGCCGAACCTCAAGCTGCCAGATCTCGTCCTGCCCGGCGAAAAGCCCACGACACCTGAGAAGCAGCATCAGGCCGAGTTCGGCCCGCCAGCCAACTATTTCGCCGAGAAGATCATCCGCGCCGTCACCACGGGCGGGCGGGCGCGCGAGAGCGCCAATTCGAGAGTGCTCGGGCTGATCGAGAAGCGCTATGGCGTGCCGGGCGAGATCGTTCTGGCGATCTGGGGCCGCGAGACCGGCTTCGGCGCGGCCAAGATGCCCTACGATGCATTCGAGGTGCTGGGCACCAAGGCCTTCATGTCGACCAAGAAAGACTTCTTCCGCACCGAGGTGCTGGCGGCGCTCGACATCGTCGAGCGCGGGCTGGCGCCGGTCAATGCGATGAAGTCGTCCTGGGCCGGCGCGCTCGGCCAGCCGCAATTCATGCCGACCTCTTTCCTCAAGCACGCCGTCGACTTCGACGGCGATGGCCGGCCCGACATCTGGAATTCGACGCCCGACGTGCTCGCCTCGATCGCCAACTACCTCGTCCACTATGGCTGGGTGAGGGGGCGCGGCTGGGGCGTCGAGGTGACCGTGCCGGCAAGCGTTTCCTGTGCGCTCGAAGGACCCGATCAGGGCAAGAAGATATCCGACTTC
>NZ_RZSB01000182.1:0-8948 GCF_004023285.1 Mesorhizobium sp. M2A.F.Ca.ET.067.02.1.1 | reverse complement strand
GCTGCCCGAGCGCTTTAACAAGTTGGAAACAGGGGCCTCAGCATCTATCAAGTCTGATTTCTGAGGTTTGCCCAGAAGCTTTTGGAATGCTGGCGCAATGCGCGGCCAAGGCAATGTTCCGACAGCCCAATCCCATGTCGAAATGCCCTGTCGGAGAGCCGGATTTCAGCTCCCAGGCCGCATCGGTGGCCGGGGACGCGCCGGCTTCCGAGCCGAGCTCTCCCAACTGGCCTGCGCCATAGCCAAAAGGACGGTGTGAACATTGATTATTTCCAACCCTGCGTGCCAGCGTTCGTGTATTCAGTATTCAATCTGGAGTAAGCCTGCTGTCAAGAGAAACATTCGTGACCTCTGCGCCTCCGGGAAGCGGTTTTTAAAGGCGTTTTCTCCACTTTGATGATCGGGAGACGAACGTTGACAGCTCGAATCGCAAATTGCATACTGAATGCGATTTGATCACTGATCCCTTGCGAGTTTCGAGGTCGTGGGGGCTGGCTTGGCGGTCCTTGAGCTGATGGCGAAATGACGGAAAAGAAGAACAGGCTGATCCTGCATTCGTCAGTGGCTTGGCACGTGCCCCTTGTCATGGATATCGATGTGGCGCGGGCGGTCGGTTTCGACGGCATAGATCCATCAACCAGGAAACTGCGGGGCTTCCTCGATGCAGGGTTCACCGAACAGGAACTGCTCGCCAGGCTCGACGGCATCGACATACCGGGTTTCGGCGCCGTCTTCGATATTGAGAGGGGAGGCGCGTCAGAAGCCGATTTGATGATGGAGGCGGAGAATACCTTCAGACTGGCACAACTCGTCGGGGCAAAGGGCATACAGGTGATGACGGGCCCGGTGGATGTCCGGGCAGTTGTTGCGCATGCCAAGGGTGAGCACACTGATCTCTACAAAGGGATGCTCGGCCTTCCTCGCCAGGAGCAGATCGCGGCCACCGTCAAGAACCTCTCTCGCATCGCTGACCTTGCCGCGCAGTTCGATCTGCTTCTCTATCTTGAGCCGATGTCGTGGACGCCGCTGAACAAGATTGCCGACAATGTGGAGATCATCGAGCGATCCGGCCGCGACAATATCCGATTGATTGTCGACTATTGGCATTGTTTCACAGCCGGTGACACCCCTGATGTGGTCGCCCGTCTGAGCAAGGATCTGCTGTACGGCGTTCACATAAGCGACTCGCGTCCTTTTGCCGCCGGCATCCCGATCGAGGATGATTTGCGCGACATCGAGATGGGATCTGGTGTCATCGATCTGAAATTGTGGACGGACGCTGTCAAGGCCACCGGATACGACGACTGGTGGGGTTGCGAGTCCTTCAGTCGGAAATGGCATCAGGAAAATGCCTATGAGATCGGACGAGAAGTGCACAGGCAGATGAAGCAACTGGTGCAGGGCTAGCGGTTTTCTCGGTCGTCGTTCGGGGCTCCGCTGCCTGGCGCTGGCGCAGCCAGCAATCACCTTTACCGCAATTTTGGCTGGGCGAATCTCATCTAGCCGCCGATCCCGCAGTAGGAACACCCGTGCGATCAGACTGCCAGGTCTTTCGGCGGTAAGCTTCGGGAACATTCTGGAAGCATACCGGCCAAGGAAACGCTAATTAGCCGACCGAGGTGTCTCCAAAATTCGTCGACGACAAGAACCTCAGGCACGATGCTGTAGCAGATCTCCGCGCCGGTGGCTCTAGCCCGCCTGGGCTCAAGAAGACGCAATCGGCTTGCGACCAGGGACGTTGACTAGCTTAGTTTGGCATCGCGACTCCTCAGCCGTAAGGTGGCGCGTTGCAGGCCAAATTCTGTATCCTGTCGGCTGGATGCAATCTGATCTCGGTGCTAATATGAACTCGATTTAGCGTTGGAGGTCGGGAAAATGTCGAGGCTTATGGTGGCAATGACCTTCGTCCCAAGCTCATGCGATTTTGGGACTTACGGTCACGAGCGGCTGTGGGATGAAGTTCCTGAGCGAGGAAGGCGACCTTAGCAGCGTTTTTCGTGTTGTTCCGACATTTCCGTGGAAGACCCAAAGCGACATCCAAGCCGACTTGTTGAAGGCCACATCTGAACTGCTCGCGGATTGCACCTGCCAAGCCAACGGCCAACAAGTGCATCCACTAGCACCCTTGCCAGTATTCAGCAGCCTCTCCATTATTCTTCAAGCGATTCGAGGCTCCGACCGAAAAGGAAAATTATGCAGGAGGTTGAGCGCAACATACCCTTGGGCGAGCGGGTCTATGACATCATCAAGAAGATGATCACCGATGGCGAACTACCCCCCAACCAGGTGGTGCCTGAGAGTGTTTTGGCCAAGCAACTCGGAGTGAGTCGCTCCCCCGTCAAGGCAGCACTTACCCGCCTGCAGGAAGACGGGCTGGTTGTAGGAGAAGCATGGAAGGTACCCTACGTCGCTCCGCTTGACGCGAAATATGTCAGCAACGCGTATCAGGTCCGTAAGGCTTTGGATTCGCAGTGCGCGATTCAGGCTATTGGAAACATTCCGGCCGCACGGATCGAAGAATTCGGAGTTTTGCTCGACAAGGCGCAGCAATCATTGGATACCGACGATCCTTCGCCAGTGAGGAACGCGTTTTTCTTTCTTCAAAGTATGTTGCGTGAATACTGCGACAACGATTTGCTCCGAAGCATGCAGGGCAAGTTGAATGATCATCTGACTCGTATCCGGACGATTATCCATTCCACGAATGACGGCGAATGGCTGAAGATTGAGTACTGGATGCTGAAGGATCAACTCGAGGCATTGAGATCTCGAGATTCCGCTCGTCTCGTAGCAGCCTTGAACAATCAGCACGATCAATTCGTACGGTGGCTTTTCAAAAATTGGAGCCTCTAGAAGAGGTCTCTGGCGATCGGTTGGCGTGGCAATATCGTCCGACATCTCTGTGGCGGCTGCGCCGCCCCTGATTGGCCCGTCGCTGCGTCGAATTCGCCGCTAAGACAGGGCACCGGGCCTTGAGCGCGGTCAGAAACGGCTTTGGCTTGTGAGCTCATGCGGCGGCAGCACAGCCCGACAGAATGAGCCGGCGTGCCGTGCGCTGGCCGCCAGGGCTAGGCTCGCTTCCGCCGATCCCGCCACGGCTTGGCAACGCCCCGTTTGTTCGGGGCGCGCTGTCAGTACGTGAGTTCAGCTCTACTCACCGTGCCCAATATCGTGATAACTCGAAGCATACGAGAATATTGCAGGCAAGCCTCCCGTGTGCAGGAAGACGGCCCGGTCAGATTTGTTGAGCCGCCCGCTTTGAATATCACCTACCAAACCAGAAAAGCCTTTTCCCGAATAGACCGGATCAACAAGAATACCTTCGGTTCGGGCGAGCAGCGCGGCGGTCTCTTGCGCGGCTGCCGCGGGTTTGCCGTAGTCGTCTCCGACGAATTCTGTAGAGTTGTTGATGCGCTCGGGACCGAGGTCCAGCCTGAAGCCGAGCAGTTCGGCAGCCGCGCAGCATCGGCTGGCGATTTCGTCAGGGGACTCATAGGCCTCATTACGTGCATCCATCGGATTGATGCCGCAGATTTTTACGCCATGACCCAGCAATTCGACAGCGGCCTGAAGGCCAGCCTGTGTACTGACTTGTGAAGTGACGTATATGTGGGAGGGCAAAGGTTCGCCCAGAGTTTCGAACTGCTCCACGAGTTCAAGATAGGCTCCGATATATGCGACCGCCGCAAGGGTCAGTGCGCGCTCGGCACCCATGCCGAGTATCATCGGCCTGCGGCCGCTGGCCTCAAGCCGTGCGGCCATATCCTGCTTAGCCTGCTTTGTCGAAGCACTGGCTTCGATCGGGACGATCGTTGCTCCGAACCGACGCGCGATCAACTGATTGCCCTGCACGTGCTCGAATTGGGCGTCTTTGCGCGGCATTAAGATGCACTCAATTCCAAGTCGGGCCGCCGCGGCAGCCAGTTGGCGCGACTGGTTCGATTGTGAGGCAGCCCCCTGGATCACCACGTCCACGCCGCGGCTCAGCGCATCCCCAAGAATGTATTCGTGCTGACGGACCTTGTTGCCGCCAAACGCCAAGCCTGTGCAGTCGTCGCGCTTGAACCAAATTTTTGGGCCGCCCAGTTCGGCCGCCAGTCTGGGGCAGGGATCAAGCGGTGTCGGGAGATGTGCTAGGCTGGCACGTGGCAGTTGCGCCAGCGCTCCGGCAATATCGGCCCTTGAAACAGGTGGCACGGGATGCGACATCGGTTATCCCAATCGAGAAAGAGAGATCAGCTGAATTTCAGCTCGTTATGAAAGCCGAACGCCGGTCGAGCGGTCAAAAAGGCTGAAGCGCGATGCATCTCTGTGAAGGCGTGCCTGCTCGGGCGGGCGCCATTTCCTCTTCAAGCTGCAATACGTCGACATTCGTAGAGACAGCACCGGCGGCGGATCGTTTCTTGTCCTTTCCGGTTTCGTTACTGCAAGGTCTGTCTGGCGATGAGCAAAGCCAGCAGGTCTTGTTCTTCGGCGGACAAATCCGTCAGCGGCGCGCGAACCGCCCCTGCATCAAAACCTTTCAACCGGACTCCGGCCTTGATCGCCGCCACCGCGTAGCCCTTGGCGCGATTGCGGATTGCCATGAACGGATAGAAGAATTCGTTGAGCAGGGCTTCGCAGCGGGCACGTTCGCCGGCTCGAAGGGCGCGGTAGAACTCCTGAGCCAGGGCCGGAACGAAATTGAACACCGCGGACGAGTATGTCGTGAAGCCCGCGCCAAGATAGGCTTCGGCAAAGAGCTCTGCCGTGGGCATCCCACCAAGGTAAGTGAGCCTGTCACCGAGCTTTGCGGTAATTTGCCGGATTGCTCCGATATCACCGGTGCCATCCTTGAAGCCGATCAGGTTGGGACAGGCATCGCAAAGGCGTGCCAGCGTATCAGCCTGGATGACGGAGTTGTCACGGTTATAGACCATGACGCCGATATCGATCGACTGACAGACCCTGCGAACGTGCTCGTACAGTCCTTGCTGCGGAGCATCGATCAGATAGTGCGGCAAAAGCAGGATGCCGTCGGCGCCCGCCTTCTGTGCGGCCTTGGCGATGGTGACAGCGATCTCCGTGCCATAGCCGCATCCCGAAACGATTGCGGTGTCGCCCGCCGCCTCCTTGGCTGCTCGGACGACTTGGGGGACTTCCTCAGGCGTCAACGAGAAGAACTCGCCCGTGCCGCCTGCTGCGAAGAGCACAGGCGCCTCGAAGCTCGAGAGCCAGGAAACATGCGATTTGTAGCTTTCGGGAGCGAAGCGGCCCTGAGCGTCGAAGTGGGTTACTGGAAAGGACAGCAAACCTGATCCCAGAGCAGCTTTTATATCGGTTGGCGTCATTGCATCCTCTTTTTTTGGCGGGCGTTCGAAGAAGGTGGTCAGGGGAGCGGCCATGGCGCTGCATGTGCGAATCGGGTCACATCGAGCACGGCCTTGCCGCGGAACCCGGACTGCAAAACGGCCGCGGCCGCAGCAGGCAAGGTCTCCCATGGTTGACGCAGCTGGATGCAAGTCGTGAGCGCGCCGCGCTGCAGAAGCCCGAGCAATTGTGTGAGCAGCGCCCCGACATGACGTTCGCCGATGGCGAAGCCCTGAATTGTGCCGCTGGTTTTCATCAGATGGTCGAAATTGGCGAAGACCGCGTCTTGCCCTGCGCTCCAGCCCACGGACTGCAAACTGCCGCCAGCATTGAGCAGGCCTGCTGCCTGCACGAGGGACGGGCCGCCCAAGGTTTCGATGACGAGATCTGCGCCCTTGACGTTGCCAAGGTCGGTGAAAACATCATTGGCTCCCAGCGAGACAAGAAGCTCGCGATCGCCTTCAGCGCGCGTAACGGCGCTGACCCTGGCGCCTCCAAGACGCGCCAGTTGAACCGCAAACTGTCCAACGCTGCCCGATGCACCGGTGATGACTACCGATCGCCCCAAGATGGGACCCCCGCGCTTGAGAACGGCCAGAGCGGTCGTGGCGGCGGTGGCCAGCGTTGCGGCACGGCCGATATCGACATCCGCGGGAATGACGGCGACATCCCTGCAATCGGCAATGCGACATTGCGCCCAGCCGCCGGCGAGAGCACGTGCAACCACTCGCGTTCCTAGCGGCAGCCCTCGTGCCCCGGCTCCAACCTGGCTGATCACACCTGCCGTATCCCAGCCGGGGACAATGCCTTCGGCAAATCCCCCATGAATCGCGCGCCGCGATTCGCCGCGATTGAGCGCGATTGCGCCAACATCGATGGCGACCTCGCCCGGACCCGGGCTAGGACGGGTTCGCTCCGACAATCTCAACCCAGTTGGGGTCGCTTCATAAGCAAGCATAGGCGCATCACTCCGACAGGATGGCCCGGGGTAGCCGGGAGAGACGCTCGGGGCCGGTTTCGGTCACAACGACTGTCTCGCTGAAGGCCAACTGCGGCGTATGCAGGACGACATGGAAGACCATGTTGGGCGCGAACGACCAGGTTTGGCCCGGGGCCATGATCCGGGTGTGGTCGCTGACACGGGGCACAGCCTGATAGCCGAGCGTGTAGCCGGTGATCTGGGTAAAGACTGTCTTCAGCCCTTGGCGCAGCACCTCGCCGCGGCAAATGGCGTCGACGTCGCCCCCATTGGCGCCTGGAAGCATCGCGGCAATCTGGCGGTCCTGGATCGCGATCATTTGCCGGGCGAGGTCCACGGCCGCGGCGGCTGTCTTGCCAACGACTACTGGCCGAACAAGGCGTGCGCTATAGCCACGATATTGCGGCGTGGCCTCTACAAACACCCGCTCGCCCTGCGCCCACGGCGCTCCTGTAACCCCGCCTATCAAGGCGTCCATGCCGGTCATCCGCCCCAGGATGGCGGCCCGGGTGTTGTCCGCGCCGTGACGGATGGAAACCTCGTACATTGCGGCAAGACTGTCGCGGTCGCTCACTCCGGCTTTGATCGAGCCGGCGCCGATGGTCACGATGTGGTCGGCGATGTCTGCCGCACGGCGGATATATGCCAACTCAGCGGGCGACTTGATCAGTCGGTGTTGCCAGATCACGCCTGAGAAGTCGACTATCTCCATGCCCGGATTGCCGGCACGGATCTGGTTCAGCCGCGCGATCGTCAGGATGTTGCTGTCTTTCTCTATCGCAAGGCTTTTCGGGGCCAGTCGCGCAATGGCGCTGGTCACCCGAGCGTGCGAATCCTCGTCGTCGGCAAATGTTTCAAAAGACCTCGACCAGGACTGATCGAGGAAGGTGCCAAGATCGAGTTCGCGAACGATCAGCCAGGGTTCCCCCTCCACGGGGATCAGGGCAGCCTGGTAGCGGGCCGCGGTCGCGAGATAGCCGAAAAGGTAGGCCAGATGATCTATCTGGTCGACAAGGAGCATCTCTGCCCCGCGCAGTTCCATCTCGGACCGGATCGCGCGAAGGCGGGCCTGGTACTCAGCCTGCTCAAAATCCAGGGGGCCGCTCGTCGAGTAGCCAGCCCCGGGGGCCTGGTTTTTCATGCGGGCTCCTGTCCAGCTTGGTGCTCAGCTCGATAGTTCACGTCCGCGCTTATGGGCCACATCGACCGTTGCAAACGACGGCGAGGCAACTTGCTTACGTCTACGGGCGAGAGCCCCGGCGGGTCTGTGGTGACGATGCGGGCGCAGCGCGGCTCGAACCAGGCCTTGAAATGCTGGCTCGATTTCAGCGCCACGATCGGAAATTGGGTGATATCGATTCCAGCCTTGATGAAGGGGCCATCATCAAGTGTCTGTCGGCGCCCACTGGACACGACCACGTCGACGCCGCCGATGCGCAATGTCGCCAGAAGACCCAAGTCGATCGTCTCGCCGGTTCCCATAGGGCTCTTGACCCGGAAGAGTCCGTGGTTGAGGCCAAGAACCTGTGCATCGGCTTTAATGGGATGGCCGAGAAGGGCATCGCTGTGCCCACCCAGGTGGACATTGATGCGCGCGCCGACCCCGGCCGCGGCCGCCTGCGCTACTGTGGCGGGGTCGAAGATGTGTGAAAAGCAGGACCGTGCGCCCGCCGCGATGAGAGCCGACAAAAGATGGGTCCCGTCCCCGGGGCTGCCGGCGCCGGTGTTGTCGGAAAACTCATTGATGACGATGGTGCGTCCATCTCGCATTGCCTCTTGGATCGCACCTTCAGGCGGCAGGCTCGGCACCTTGATCTGGTCCCGTCGCTCCCAAAGGGCGGCGGCGATACGCCGCGCCAGTCGCCGGGCGTCATCGGTTCCATTGCGGCGGGCCACGACGACCACCGATGCACCAATGCAAGGCACGTCTACATAGGGAAAGCCGTGCATGACACGCGCGCACGCGACGTCTTCCTGCTTTTCGATCTCGGTGCAGAGGCCGTCGAGCTCGACAAATGCCGGCAAGCTGGTCGGAACGGGTGGGAACAGCATCGGGACCTGTTCGATCGCCGTTTCGAAGTCGGTTCTCGAGAACACGATCTCGCAAAGACATCGGGCCGCTTCCACCCCGCGCTCGTACTGGTCGATGTGGGGATTGAGCCGCACCGGGAACAGCGCCGAGCAAAGATCACCCAGGCGCTGACGGATGTTGCCGTGAAGGTCCAGGGTAGCCACGATCGGGATTTTATCGCCGAGACGTTGACGCAGCGCGGCACACAAATCCTCCTCAAGGCTGTCAATGTCCTCCACGACGCCCGCGCCGTGAATTGATAAAAGAAGCGCATCGAGATCCGAAGCCGCGGCCTGCTCGACCAATTCCTCACGCAGCGCGACATAAGCCTCGCGCCGGATCGTGCCGGATGGTGTGGCTTCAGCGTAGAGCAACGGGACGGCATCGAAGCCGAGCGCGCCGGTCTCCTCGATCAGACCACCAAGATAGGTGCGCGCACCGTGGCTGGACGAAGAGATCTCAATGCCGCGCAGGACCTGAAAATCAGCCAGCCCTGTCGGGGCAGCAAATGTATTGGTTTCGTGGAAAATCCCGCCGATGCCGACCCGA
>NZ_RZSB01000181.1:0-8984 GCF_004023285.1 Mesorhizobium sp. M2A.F.Ca.ET.067.02.1.1 | reverse complement strand
CCTTGAGGGGGAGATGCCCGGCAGGGCAGAGAGGGGGGCCTCGCGCCAGCCTCCGTGATTACCCCTCAAACCCCACCCTTTTATGGCTCCCATCACAAAACGGCTTGTTCGCCGAATGCCCGCAGCGGCAGAGGAACACCTTGATCGTGCGGGCGATCGTATGCCCCGTGCCGGTGACGAGCTCGGCATTGCCTTCGACCTTCAGCGGGCCGTTGCTGGTCGGGGTTACGGTCAGCGGGCCGTCCCGCGCGTCCAGCACCTGCGCTTCCTTCAGCGGCGGCTCGCCGGTGGCGGTGAAGCCGTCCTTGATGTGGCTGTTGTCGCAGAACGGCTTGTTCTGCGAGGCGCCGCAGCGGCAGAGCGTGGCGCGCAAGAAGGTGTCGTCGCCGAGCACGATCTCGGCATGCACCGCCAGCGGGCCGTTTTCGCGGACGCGCACCGTGTTGACCACAGGCGGCTTCTCCTGCGGCCCGCCATCCTTGCGCTTGTAGGTGACGGCGCCCGACGGGCAGTTCTCCGCCAGCGCCACAACCCGTTCTACGCTCGCGGCATCGGGATGAATCCACTCGCCCGGCGCGTTGGGCACGAAGACATGCGGGTTGCCGAGCACGCAATTGCGCGAATGGATGCAGCGCTTGCCGCTGAAGGAAACGTCGATCTTCTCGCCTTCGACCGTGCCTGCCATTTGGGTGGGGTCTCCTGTTGGGGTGGAGACCAGGCTTAGGGCGCGGGAGCGAAGGGCGTCAAGCTGGGAGGATGGGCAGCCTTACAATAGCGACCGTTAGGAGATTGGCGAAAGGGGAGGTGCCGGCTGATCTCCCGCACTCCCCTTGAGCGAGGGGCGCCCGCTGCTATGGCGCGCTGGCTGCCAGATTGTCGCGTCCCTAATCGCTTACCCACTGTCCAGAGCTGTCAGGAGGGGCATCGAATGCCGGTTTGCATAAAACGGCAACCGGCCTATATCAGGTCACAATTTCCAGCCGGCCGTTTTTCAGCATGTCATCCATCATCTCGATCTCCGGTGTCACGAAAACCTATGCCACCGGCTTCAAGGCATTGAAGGAAATCAATCTCGATATCGAGCGCGGCGAGATTTTTGCGCTGCTCGGGCCGAACGGCGCCGGCAAGACGACGCTGATCTCGATCGTCTGCGGCATCGTCAACCGCTCGTCGGGCAGCGTCACGGTCGACGGCCACGACATCAGCCGGGATTACCGCGCCGCGCGCAGCCTGATCGGGCTGGTGCCGCAGGAACTCACCATCGACGCCTTCGAGACGGTCTGGGCGACGGTGAACTACAGCCGCGGCTTGTTCGGCAAGCCGCCGAACAAGGATTTCGTCGAGAAGGTGCTGCGCGACCTGTCGCTCTGGGAGAAGAAGGATTCCAAGGCGATCACGCTGTCGGGCGGCATGAAGCGCCGTCTGATGATCGCCAAGGCCCTGTCGCACGAGCCGCGCGTGCTTTTCCTCGACGAGCCGACGGCCGGCGTCGACGTCGAGCTGCGCCAGGACATGTGGGCGATGGTCAGGCGCCTGCGCGAGGACGGCGTCACCATCATCCTCACCACGCATTACATCGAGGAAGCCGAGGCGATGGCCGACCGCGTCGGCGTCATCAACAAGGGCGAGATCATCCTGGTCGAGGGCAAGGCCGAGCTGATGCGCAAGCTTGGCCGCAAGCAGATGAAGCTGGAGCTACGCGCGCCGCTCGCCGCCTTGCCGGAGAGCCTGTCGCGCTATGCGCTGGAGCTGTCGGGCGACGGCAGCCAGCTCACCTACACCTATGACAACCAGAGCGACCGTCCGGGCGTCGCCTCGCTGATCCGCGACCTCGAGGCGGCCGGCGTCCAGTTCCGCGATCTCGACACCAAGAACAGCTCGCTCGAAGAGATTTTCGTCAGTCTTCTGAGGCAAGAGCCATGAACCTGCGCGCGGTATGGGCGATCTACCGGGTGGAGATGGCGCGTGCCTTCCGCACGGTGCTGCAGAGCATCATCTCGCCGGTCATCTCGACGTCGCTCTATTTCGTCGTCTTCGGCTCGGCCATAGGCTCGCGCATCAACGAGATCGACGGCATCGCCTACGGCGCCTTCATCGTGCCCGGATTGATGATGCTGTCGCTCTTGACGCAATCGATCTCCAACGCCTCCTTCGCCATCTACTTTCCGAAATTCGTCGGCTCGATCTACGAGCTTTTGTCGGCGCCGGTGTCATACCTGGAGATCATCATCGCCTATGTCGGGGGCGCGGCGACCAAGTCGATCATCCTCGGCCTGATCATCCTCGCCACCGCCGCTCTGTTCGTGCCGCTCAGGATCGAGCACCCGTTCTGGATGGTCGCCTTCCTGGTGCTGACCGCGGTGACCTTCAGCCTGTTCGGCTTCATCATCGGCATCTGGGCGAAAACCTTCGAGCAGCTGCAGCTGGTGCCGCTGCTCATCGTCACGCCGCTCATCTTCCTCGGCGGCAGCTTCTATTCGATCCACATGCTTCCCGGCATCTGGAAGACGCTCACGCTGTTCAACCCGGTCGTCTATCTGATCAGCGGGTTCCGCTGGAGCTTTTACGGCAAGGCCGACGTCTCGGTCGGCGTCAGCCTCGGCATGACGCTGGTGTTTTTGGCCATCTGCATCGCCATCGTCGCCTGGATATTCAAGACGGGCTACCGGTTGAGGAACTGACCGAAGTCGAGTTCCTCGCCCCACGAAGTGGGGAGAGGTGGCCCGGCGAAGCCGGGACGGAGAGGGGCCCGTGCAGACGGGTGGAATCTCTCTGTGCGTGGCCTGTTCTTCAGATCAAGGCAATGTGGCGCCCTTTTCACGTCGGGTTCTGGCTTCGCGGATGTCGTCCCCCCTCTCCGTCTCGGGCTTCGCCCGAGCCACCTCTCCCCCGCTTTGCGGGGGCGAGGAAGGGGCGCCTATCTAAATCGCCTTGGTCAGGCGCAGCAGCCCCAGCATCTCGACGAAGGTTCCTTTGCGGAAGGCGATATAGGTCGGTTCCTCGACACCGTGGAAGCGGCGCTTGAAGGCCGCCTGGCCCTGCAGGTTGAAGCGCGAGCGGTTGACCCAGGGCGAGTTGTAGGCGCGCTGGAAGGCGTTGCGCCAGAAATCCGATTCGGCGAAGCCGCTGGGCTCGATGTCGAGCAGCGGCGAGAGGCCGAGCGTCACCTGCGAGATACCTTCCTCGCGAAAGCGGTCGACGGCGAATTTGGTCAGTCCGACCTCGGCATGCGGCGTCGCGTCGATCTGCTTGCGCTTGAAGGCGGTGGTGTAGCCGATCACCTTGCCGTCGCGAAACAGCGGGTCGAAATCCAGGATGGCGAGAAGCCGGCCTTCGGGGCTGTGCAGGAGGAAGCGGCGCATGCCGGCGCCGAGCTCCTCGGAGAAGCGGCGGTTGAGGAAACCCATCTCCCAGCGCTTGATGATGCGCTTTTTGCGCCAGTCGGCGGAAAGCTGCTTGATCTCTTCCTGCAGCATGTCGCCCGTGCCCTCGGCGAGGAGAAAACCCTTCTTCGCCAGCCAGCGCTCGGAATAGCGCACCGTCTCGTTGCGCTTGCCGGAAAAATCATGCGCCGGCAAAAGCAGCCTGGTGTCGATGCCGAACCGGTTGACCTGGTAGCCGAGACCGGCGAGCACCTTGGCCGTGTCGGCGCCGATCTGCACGAACCAGGGGCCGCCAGCCGCCTCGACGAAGCGCTTGATGTAGCCCGGGCGGTCGGCCGGGTCGGCCACCGGATCGCCCAGCGCGAAATGACGGCTCATCTTGGTGCCGAAGGCGATGTAGCCGTCGCCCTCGCTGAAATAGGACAGCTTCTGCTGCACGGCCGTGGAATAGGCGAGCGAGAAATCGCCGTGGCGGCGCACCAGCGCCAGGCGCTCCTCATCGCTCAATTCGCGCCGCGGAACCTTGGGTGCCACGGCATCGAGAAGCCTGTCGAAATAGATGCGCAGGGGCGCCATGAGCTCCGCGTGCCAAGAAGTGATGACCTGCCCTCGCAGGTCGCGAATCGCTGGAGACCGCTGCCGGCCACGTCGCGTCAGCGATATAGGATGCAATTGACGGCGAATGAAGGGCAAAGGTCCGAAAGCCTCCAGCAGCGGCGGTCGGCCCCGGAACGTCCTGCGAGCTTCAGCTTGATTTTCCCATGTCATGTTATATATCGTGTTATCGATGTTTGCGAGCGCGCTATGGAAGACATTCTGCGATCTCTCGGCTTTCTCTGCCTCGGCAGCCGGATGAAACGCATAGGCGAGCTGTTGCAGGCCGACACGCAGCGCGTGCTCAACCGCCTCGACATGCGCATCCAGGCGAGCCAGTACCCGCTGCTCGCCGCGCTCGACAGGCTGGGGCCGCTGCCGGTCGGTGAGCTGGCGCAATCCCTGGGCGTCGCGCAACCGGGCGTAACGCGAAGCGTAGCGTTGCTTGCCGAGTTGGGGCTGGTCGAGGTCAATCCTGCGGATGACGACCAGCGGCGCAGGATCGTTTCGCTGACCGGCAACGGCAGACGGCTGGTCGACCGGGCGAAACGGGAAATCTGGCCAAGCATCGAAAATGCCGTCGCGGATCTGTGCGCCGATCTTTCCGGGCCGCTGCTCGGCCAGCTTGCCGCCATCGAGGACCGGCTGGCCGAGACACCGCTCCACCGTCGCGCCGAAAGGGACGCCCCGCCATGAAGCATATGCTCGACCGTCCTGTCTGGAGCGCGCTCGAAACGCGACAAAGGACTTTCGCCGAGGGTGACGATCTCGCGCGCCGGTATCGGCCATCGATCATCCCGTTCGCCGCCACGGCCACGGACGATCCGGAATGCCTGCACGCGCTCGGAAGGCTCGTTCCCGCTGGAGAAACCGTCATCCTGGCGCAGGCCGAGAACATTGTCCTGCCGCCGGCGCTTGTCGCGACGATGACCGCCGATGCCGTGCAGATGATTGCCGGGCAAGCCTTGCAGACGGTCACCGATCCCCGAATCGAGCAGTTGACGCGACAGGACGCGGCCGAGATGTTCGCGCTCGCCTCGTTGACGAAGCCTGGGCCGTTCACGCTGGAAGCGTTGAGCCTCGGCGAATTCTGGGGCGTGAAGATCGACGGCAGGCTGGCCGCGATGGCCGGCGAGCGCATGAAGCAACCCGGCTATTCGGAGCTCAGCGGCGTGTGCTCGCATCCGGATTTTCGCGGCGGCGGCCTCGCCAGGCTGTTGTCGCTGTTTGTGGCCAACCGCATCATGGCGCGTGGCGAGGTGCCATATCTGCACGCCTTTGCCAACAATGCAGCGGCGATAAAGCTCTACGAGTCGATCGGCTTCCGGCTGCGCAGCGCGATGAACATCGCGGTGGTTCAGCGGGCGAGATAGCGGCTGTCTGGATCAGGCGGTTTTCGACTTCGGCCGACGGAAGCAAACCGTCTCCATCAACATCTCTTCATCGACCATGCCGGCATTGTAGAGCGCGAGCACAGTCAGCGCGATCTCCCGCGCCTCGTCCGATTCGGGATGCGCCTCGCGACTTCGGCAGGCTTCATCGAAGACGCGTTGCAAGGTGGCGACCTGGGCGGGTTTCAGCAGGCCACGGTCATAAATGGACTTCGGCATGGCGATCTCCTGGCGAGGAGCTAGGGCGCCACCTATAAAGATCAATCTTTCCTGAGGCTTGATCGACTTCAACCAAAACAGGGGGCTCGGATCCTGCCGAGCCCCCGCAATGTCGGGCGCTTAGAGCAATTCCAGGAAAAGTGTGAGCGGTTTTCCGTCCGGAATTGCATAAAAACAGAGAGATAGTGTCCTCACACCGCGATCTTGCCGCCGCCCTGCTTCGTGATCGCAACGACCGACGGCCGCACCGGCATGTCCGGCTTGAAGTCCGGCCAGCGGGTCGACGGATCCTCGTAATAGGACGGGCGGCCGAAGCCTTCCCAGTCCTCGCCGCCGTCGCCCGGATGCTGGACGGCGACGAAGGCGGTCTGGTCGTCCGGCGCGAAGAGCGGGCCGCACATCTCGGCGCCGATCGGCACGCGGAAGAACAGTTTTGAGGTCGCCCGCGCCGCTCCTTCCGTGTCGACCGCCCACAGGCCGTCGGTGCGGCCGGTGGCTTTCGGGCCCTGGCCGTCGGTGGCGACCCACAGGCGCCCGGCGGAATCGACGGCGCAATTGTCCGGCATGCCGAACCAGCCATGCGCGGTGGTCGCGGTCGAGAAGGTGGCGCCTACATCCGCGACGGACGGATCGCCGCATTTGAGCAGCACTTCCCACTTGCCCTTGCTGGCGGCGAAGTCGCCGCCATCCTCGACGATCTCGATGATGTGGCCGAAGGCGTTGGCAGCACGCGGGTTGGCGGCGTCGACCTGCTCGGCCTTACGCTTGGAATTGTTGGTCAGCATGACATAGACCTTGCCGTTGCCGGCGTTGGGCTGGATGTCTTCCGGCCGGTCCATCTTGGTGGCGCCGAGCAGATCGGCGGCGCGCCGCGTCTCGATCAGAACGTCGGCCTGGGACGCAAAACCGTTCTCCGCCGTCAGCGGGCCTTGGCCAAAGACGATCGGCATCCATTCGACCGAACCGTCCTCGGCGAACTGCGCCACATAGAGCGTGCCGTCGTCGAGCAGGTTCATGTTGGCCGCGCGGTCACCAGGATTGAACCTGCCGGCGGTGACGAATTTGTAGACATAGTCGAAGCGCTCGTCGTCGCCGAGATAGAAGACGACGCGGCCGTCCCTGGCGACGATCGACTCGGCGCCCTCATGCTTGAAACGGCCCATGGCGGTGCGCTTCCTCGGCACCGAAGCCGGATCGTTGACGTCGACCTCGACGATCCAGCCGAAACGATTCGGTTCGTTCGGCTCCTTGGCGAGGTTGAAGCGGTCGTAATGCGCGCCCCATTCATAGGCGCCTTCCGGAATGCCCAGGCGCTTGTAATTGGCGGCTTCCTTGTGGCCTTCCGGCAGCTCGCCCGAGAAGTAGCCGTGGATATTCTCCTCGGCCATCACATAGGTGCCCCAGGGCGTGACGCCGCCGGCGCAATTGTTGAGCGTGCCGATGACCTTGGTGCCGGAGGGGTCGGCATTGGTCTTGACGCGGTCGTGGCCGGCGACCGGGCCGGAGAGCGCCATCTCGGTGGTCGACATGATGCGGCGGTTGAGCTTGCCGTCGCGCACCACCTGCCACTTGCCGCCTTCCTTGCGGATCTCGACGATGGTGCCGCCATGCGCGGCCATCTCGACATCGACCTCCTCCTTCGACAGCGGTGCGACCTCGGCGGCCTTCTTGCCGTCTTTTTCGACGATCGAAACGATGCCGGGGAACATCAGATGCGGGTTGGTGTATTCGTGGTTGACGACCAGTAGCCCGTGCTCCGCCGAGCCGTCGATCGGGATATAGCCGACATAGTCGTTGTTGTAGCCGAACTGTTTTGCCTGAGCCTCAGCCGATTGCTTCAGCGGATCGAACTCCGGCGAATCGGCAAACAGCGGATCGCCCCAGCGCAGCAGCACGTCGGCATCATAGCCTGGCGCGACATGGTGCTTGTCATCGATGCCGGCTTCGAGCTCGTCGAACTTGAACGCCGAGGCCTCGGCGGCGCGCGCCTCGTCGGCGGCGACGAGCGCCAACGGGCTGACGGTGGCGGCGATGGCCGAGACGGCCAGCGAGCCCAAGAGGAAACCGCGGCGCGAGAAGCGCGCGGCAATGATCTCGCCCATGGTGCGGTTGTCGGTCGGGTTGACGGGCGGACCGTCATTCTCCTCGAGCTGGCTGGTGCGGAAGCGGGTTTCAGGGGTCGCGGTCATGGTGTTCCTCTGGCTTCTTGAGGTGGCTTGAGCTTGGACCTTCAACCCCTAAAGCGCGCCGATCACATTTTCGTGACATCGGCTTCTGCGTAGCCCTCGGTGGTTGGCGAAGCCTGTCGATGTCAGCCCCTTTCTCCCCGTCACTATACGGGGAGAAATGCCCGGCTGGGCAATGAGGGGCGGCGCCGAGCTGGCAAACAGTGGCGCTATAATGATGTCTTCAAAGACAGCCCCTGCGTGTAATGCTGATGGCCAACGCTGGCGCCGCCCCTCATCCGCCTGCCGGCACCTTCTCCCCGTATAGTGACGGGGAGAAGGGGGCTTGCCGCGACCTTCGCCCCCACACCGCCAGCTTGACGGCTTCGCCCGGTTCGGAAACAAGGGCTGCGGCCGGCGTGGCGACGGCGCTTCAAAAGGGGACGGCAGGTGAGTTTCTGGGGACTGGCGCAGCTCGGTATTTCGACCGTGATGTTCCTGCTGGCGGCGATGGCGGCCAAGCAATGGGGGTTGGCGCCGAGCTTGGCCAAGCTCCTTGTGACGCTGGCGCTCTATACCGCCGGCAACCTGATCATGCTGAGGCTGGTGCGCGAGTTCGGCATGTCGGTGGCGTTCAGCCTGTCGGCGGTGATCCAGCTTGTCGCGGTCAATGTCGTGGCGATCGCCTTTTTCGGCGAACGGCTCAATGCTTTCCAGGCGACCGGCATGGTGCTGGCGATCGCCGCCGTCGCCCTGATCACGCTTGGGCCCTATATGCAGAAGCTCTAACCCTCGAGCCTCTCATGAAGCCATCCGTCGGCGCGCTGCTTGCCAAGATCGAATTCCCCCTGCTTCTGGCCGGACTGATCATCGCCGGCGGGCTATGGGGTTTCGAAGAACTGATGGAGGTGGCGCGGGCGACGACGCCGCACGCCTTCGACACCGAAATCCTGCTTGCCTTCCGCCATGCCGGGCAGCCGGACAGCCCGATCGGTCCGCTTTGGCTGCAGGGCGCGATGCGCGACATCACCGCGCTCGGCAGCACCGTCGTGCTGGTGCTGATCACGACCGCGACGATCGTCTATCTCATCTTGATCCGCAGGCCTTCGACCGCGCTGTTCGTGTTCGCGGCGGTGGCGGGCGGGCAAGTGCTTTCCACCTTGCTCAAGCACGAAGTCGACCGGCCCCGGCCCGATCTCGTCTCGCACCTGGCCACCGAAACGTCACTGTCC
>NZ_RZSB01000180.1:0-9010 GCF_004023285.1 Mesorhizobium sp. M2A.F.Ca.ET.067.02.1.1 | reverse complement strand
TGTGAAAGGTCTTGCCCTGGTCACGGCCGTCATCGGCGATCGTGACGTCGATCTCTTTACGCATGGATTACCTCAGTTCGGGACGCTTTGAACGCTCTGCCAGCGGATCGCGAAACGGCGCGGCTGCAGGATCTTGGCCGCCGCCGGCATCGGCGGCAGGCTCACCAGGAAGCCCTTGGTGGAGATGTAGGAGCGGCCGAGCGACGGCAGCGTCGTCGAGCCATTGGCCGTGTAGACGTCCTTGGCCTGCACCTGCGTCGCCGCCCAGGTTTCGAAGAAGGCGATCGACGGGGAATCGGCCTGCAACACGAACGTCTGGTTGATCGGGTTGTAGACGAAGCCACCCGACAGGATGCCGTCGACGCCCATGGCGGTCTCCACCTGGTCGACACTGTCCATGTCGTAGATGTTGTCGGTGGCGAAGCCTTGCAGTTGAACCGGGGTCGGAAAGAGGTTCGGCACGGCAAGGGTAATGACCGCGTTCGCGGCGGTTAGGGTCGACATGGTCTGGCTCCTGACGGGTGGATTGGTTGCCGCTTACTGGACGAGGGTCGAGGTCAGCTCGATCTGCTGCACGGACTCGCCGTCCATGTACCAGAAGTTGATCGGCGGGCTCTGGCGGGCCTGGCGCACCTGCGGGGTGGCGTCCTTGACCTGGAGATACCAGCCTTGCAGCTGGAGGGTGTCGCTCGCCTTGACGCCGGCGGCCGAGTTGATCTGCGCGATCTGGAGCGCCGACAGCGTCACGCCGGCGCGGATCGCACCGAAATTCAGCGCCTGGTTGATCGGGTCGAGGCAAGCCGCCTTGATCAGCTCATAGCCGGCCGCGTTATACGGCACCGAGTTGATGTTCTGGAGCAGCTCCATGAGGGAGAGCTGGAGCTGGTTGTTCAGCCAAATCTGGTTGATGTAGCTGTCCAGCCATTCGAACTCGCCCGACACCGTGCCGTTCTGGAACTCCAGGAACTGCTGCGCGGCCGTGGCATAGGCGCCGTAGAAGTTATAGCCGTTGGCGATGAGGTTGCTCGCCACCGTCGCGGTAGTGACACCCGCCACAAGCCCATCCTGCCCCCGGAATGCGAAGATGATGCGGCCGTTGGTCTGCTGGAAGTCGATCGAGGCCGCCGCGCCGCAGATGAAGGCGGCGATCTGCGCGGGCGTCGTGGTCCCGCCGGCCGGATGGTAGATGGCGCAGGTGCCGTCCAGATTGGCGCTCGCGATGATATTGCCGAAGCTCGACGTCGCATCGTTGCCTTCGGTGGGCGTGATGTCCGTGTCCCAGGCGATGTAGGCATAGCGCTTGTTGGTGTTGTTGACCCACTCGGCAAAGGCCTGCTTCTGCACGCTACCCGAACCGCCATCGGGATCGAAGATCGTCATGAACGTCGCCCAATTCTGGGTGAGCTGGGTGATCGCAGCCATGAAGGCGGCAGGCGTCGTTCCATCGGCGCCCTGAGAGAGCGTCGCGCCGGTCGCCTGGGTCAGGAAGAGACCGGCCGCGACCGAGCCGGTGGCGAAGGCGACGGACGACGACGCGCCGACAACGCCCGAGGTGATGACGAAGCCGCCGGAGACTGAGTCATAGGTGACGTCCAGCGGCGTGGCCGACGCCGTGATAGCGCCGCTCGCCACCGTCTGGGTCTTGTCGACGAAGTATGTGCCGGTAAGGCCCTCACCGGTGCCAAGCTGCACGATGCGCGTGCCAGCCGTCACCCCTGCACCGGCAAGCGTCTGGCCGACGGCCAGGGTGCCGTTTGCGAGCGCAGTGACCGTGAGAGTGCCATAGGTCGCAGAGACCGCAGTGCTGGCGACAACCTGCTCGATCGACACGGCATACTCGCCGATGCCGCCGGGCGTTCCCGAGAGCTGGTCAGTGATCTGCGTGCCGGCCGAGACGCCAGCGCCGGAGAGCGCCGCGCCGGCGACCAGAACGCCCGACGTCACGCCGGTCACATACATGACATTGCCGGCGATGGAGGCGGTCACGGCTGCCGTCGCAGGGGCGATCGCGCCCGTCACGGCGGCTGCTTGCGGAGGAGCGGAGTTCAGGTCGGTTTGGATCAGCGCCGCGGCGGCCGAGAAGCTGCTTGCGCTCGACAGGTCGATGGCGTTCGCGGTGCGCACATAGCCGTCGACGTTGACGCTGAGCGTGCCGCTCAAAGCCTGGAGCTGCGCCAGCGAGAGCTGGTCGGCCTTTCCGCCTTGCAGATAGGCCGCGACCGAGGCGGACGCATACTGCGCGAACAGGATCGTGGCCGGCTTCTGGGTGGAATTGTTGAAGCCGTTGAAATAGACCGCCGCGATCTCGGCCTCTTCCGAGGACGGGCCGAAGAAGTTCGACACCGACACACCGTCGTTCGGAAACGAGAGCACCTGCCCAATCGGGACGCGGGTGTTTTGGGTCAGCACGAGGCCGTTCATCACGAGCGCGTTGCCGCCCGCGTTGAGAACGTTCGGAATGACGTTCACAAGCTGCGAGGCCGGGATGGTCGTCATGGACCAGGTCCTTTCTGTTTGAGGGTCAGGCCGGGAAAGTCGCTTCGACGTTGGCGACGTCGATCACGGCTTGGTCGGCGAATTGCTGTGGCAGGCCGATTGCCTGATTGGCCTGCAGATGCACGTCGACGACATAGCGGGTCTCGTATTGCTGCTCGCCGTTGAAGAACGGGACCTGCTTGGGATCGTCGGCATAGAGCGGCGCGCCATCCATGCCGGCATCCGCGAAATACCTGGTCGCCCGCTCATCGCGGATCAGGGTGGCAATCGTCTGCGCCATGTCGGACGCGCTGCCATCCGACGCGCTGCGCACGTCAAGCTGGATGACGACGTCGGTCGGCTGCACGATGGTCTCGGCACCGCTCGACAGGATCTGCGCTGGCACGGTCTGTGCCGGCGTGATGGTATAGGTTCCGACGCCGCCCGGCGTACCGCCGGTCTGCTCGCTGATCACCGTGCCTGCTGTCACCGGCGTTCCGAAGACGCTCGCCCCTACCAGGAGCGCGCCGAAGGCGACCTGAGTGACGGTCATCACCGCATCGGTGATCGAGGCCTCAAAGGCGCAGTCCTGATAGGCGTCGACGTTGGTCGAGAGGCGACCGCGGCGGCTCACCGTCATGGTGACGAAATCGCCAGCCGGCTCCGGGACGCGGTTGTCCTGCGCCGATATCACCTCGACGCCGGCGGGCAGGATTCGCAGCAGAAAGCCGCGCAGGACCGTCTGGATGCCAGACTGGCTGGGGACCGGGCCGCTCATCAGACGCTGGTGCCGATCCCGCGCACCGTGGCCTCGCTGGCGCCGACCGGCTGGCACCAGACCTGGTCGCCGGCGGCGAGCGGGAACGGAACGAAGGTCTGGGAGAGCAGGACGCAGTCCGAGGCGCCCTCAGCCGGCTCGCTGTCGGCGATCGCTGCCAGCACGCCGCCGATGCTTGTCACCTGCAACAGCGCCGATGAATAGTTGGCGCCGTCGGCGACCTTAGTCCACTGGCCGGCGGGGCATGGCACCGAGAAGGTTCCGTTCGCCATTTCAGGCTCCATCCATTTGTAGGGTCAAGGCGCACTTGCACCAGTCGGGCCACGACTCGAGCACCTGCGCCACGAGCCACGTGTTGCCTTCCGGGAAAGTTCCGGCGGGGAAGACGAAGAGATCGCCGCCGACTTGCAGCTCGCGCACCACGCCGAGAGCCGAGCCGTTCAGGTAGACGGCGCGGCGCACGCCTTGAATGTTGAGGCCGTCGAGCAGCTGCAGGTCGTTGTAGCTCAGCGCCTGCGCCTGCAGAGAGACGCCAGGCACATCGTTGTAGGTCGGCGAGCGCGTGCCGTCGGCCGCCGTGGCATGGCCGGTGGACCGTTTCAGCGTGGCGGTCACGAACGGGTTCACCGTCCCGATCGCCGGCGAAACGATGCCGTGCAGGTTCATCGCCGATCAGCCGACGCGGTAGACCGTGAAGGTGCCGGCGCCCGTGTTGCGGAAGCGCAGGATGCCACTCGACGGGATCGTGGGGCTGCTATGGGCCGGAAAGTCCATCGAACCGACCAGCGTCATTCCGGCGTTGGTGGTGATGGTGGCATCCTCGGCATCGACGATGGAGGTGTTGATCACCGAGACGTCGAAGGAGTCGTTGGCCTCAAAGTCGGCCGGCAGCGCTGCCTGGAGCGCTGCACCGGTCGGGAGCTGCTGCACTGAGGCAGCGCCGGCGCCCTGTTGGATGGTGATGATGCGCGTGAGCAGATCGGCGGGCGTGAGCGTGCCGGAGACGGTGTGTGCTGCCGGCGCGCCCTGCGTGCTGCCGACCTGTGCGGAGGCGGTCCAGATGGCGGCGCCAGGGGTCGCATCGACGCAGACAAACGCGGTGTCGGTCGCGGTGTTCACCCAGGCCGAGCCGACTTGATAACCCTCGCTCGAGTCGTTAGCGGCGGCCGGATCGGTCACGGCCGCGAAGTTGTTCTTGAATGCAAGGTCGGCTGGAATGTCGCCGAGGTTGCTCGAAAAAAGGACGGCCCTCATCGTAGTGGTCTCCGGGTTCAGGATTTCTTGACGGCATAGTCGACCGAGGCCAGCATGTGGCCGGTGTCGACGAGCTGCTTGTCGTTGCCCTTGCGGGCGATGGTGGCGGGCTGCAGCGGCGGGCCGTCATAGGCAGTGATCGCCGCCTGCAATTGGCCCTTGATGGCCTCGCCCGTCTGGCCCAACGTCTTTTCGGCGTCGTAGCCGTTCGCGACGAGCAGGTTGCCCACGGCGTCGGGCCACTCGGGGCTCTTGTCTTCGATCATGCCCCGGAAAAACGGGCGGGGCGGCGTGTCGCGGCTGCCGAACTCGTTCAGCGCCGCGACCAGCGCGACGGACGTGCCGTCTGGATAAGTCGCGCCCTCCAGGAAGCCGACTTCGACCGATTGGGCCTTCTGCAGGCTCTTGGCTATCTCGGCCAGCCTCGCGGCGAGCTTGTCGCCGCCGGAGAGCTCGACCATTGCCTTACGCCTCCGCCTTGGCCTTCGGATCGGCGACGGGATCGGCAGCGCCGGTTGCGCCGGTTGCTCCGGTGGCACCAGTCGCGCCAGCGTCGGCCGCTGGACCGGTCGCTCCGCCGACAGCCGGGCCGGTAGCGCCATCGGTGACAGCCGTGGCTGTAGCGATCTCCGGCTGATCCACGGGAGGCGGCGGAGAGGCGAGGCGCAGGCTGCGCTCCAGGGTCTGGATGCGGTCTTCCGCGTGCTTGCGGAAGGCGCGGAACTCGCGCTGCAATTGCTGGAGGAGGTCCATGGACGATATCCTTTACTGGTTGAGCCACGGGTTGAAGGCGCGGCGCGGGCCGGGGATGTAGCGCATGGTCCGGTAGGCGGCGGTGGCCTGCCAGTAAGCCGCGCCGAATTGGGTTTGCATGAACCAGGCGTTGCTGGGCGTCACGGGGAAGTCGGCCTGCACCGATACGCTGCCCTCGGCAGCATTGGAGACCCGCCCAACGATCCCGGCCGGCGCCTGACCGTTTGCGCCGTACATGAGCTGGCAGATGTGCGCGACCATCAGGTTGAGCAGCGTGGTCTGCGTCGCGGCATTGGTGACGGGGCCGCCGCCGTCATTGCGACAGTAGAGCGTCGCGACCGGGAGCGCGCCCTGCAGAACCTGCGGCTGACTGAGCGATGCGAACTGCGGGTAGATCGCCACGAAGGCGGCATAGTCGAAAGTGACGATGACGCCCATGGCGACCTCCAGTGTTCGCCCGCGTCAGAGATTAGGCCTCTTCCTTTTTGTAGGCCTGGATGCCGCGCGGCAGGTTGTTGGGATCGACCGGTTCGAAGCCCGATTTCTGGGCTGCGTGCTCCTTGATGAAGCCCTCGACCATGTCGGTGTCGTCGTGCGCCCAGATCAGGTTGTTCTTGACCGCGTCGAGATCCTTGTTCTGGTCGAGCCAAGCCTTGAAGAAGTCCCCGTCGACACCTCTGGTCAGCGCATAGCTGCTCGTGACCGCGGCCGGTGCCTGCTCGGTGCGGCGATCGAACGGGCGGCTATAGCCCTTGATGGTGACTGGCTCGCCAACGACCTGTGCGCGCTTCACCTTGCGAAAGCCGCCACCGGCCGTCGGCTCGTTCACATCCTCCATCTTGTGGAGGCGCAGGACGAGGCCATGCGGCAACTTGCAGGCGACGGTTACTGTGGCGGACATCGTTGTACTCCGGTTGAAAGAAAACGCGCCTCCTCGAGGCGTCCGGGCCGCGCCAGAGATGATCGGCGGTGCCCCCACCAACAATCACCAGTGACGCGGCCCGAAGGATGGAGCGGATGCCAGGTGTCAATCCTGGCTCAGCGCCTGTGGAACAGGCACCTCTCACGGAGCATCCGCAAACTGAGAAGGGGACGGCCGGACCGCTCGCTACCCACCCCGGCTTGGCGATGGCTTCGGTGGTTCAACGTCCAGTCGTCCGGAAATTCCGGATAACTGCCTACCACTGCCTGCAATCGCCTCACGGGCCTAAGCCTCGCCCGTCCGCCCGTCCCCTGGTTCCCTTGCGGGAACTGAGAAACGAGACCGCTGTTTTCCGATGGTGCCGTGTGCGGCGCGCTCCGTCGGTGGGGCTTCGAGGGTTGGGGACCTCTCGCGGTGCTCCCCTGGAAATGCGGGGGCCGCCGGGTTATCGCCGAACTCGATCAATCCCTTTGGCCATGCGTTCCCCGTGTCGGACCGGATTGTTGCACCGGACGGGTGCTGCATTTCGAAGTCTCGCGCCTGCGATCACAGCCGTGGCGCACGGCTTATTTTCTGCCCGACCGCTGGGGAGGCACGGTTGGAACCCTTCCCCGTGCCCTGCCTCGTGAATCACTCCGTCGACACCGTCTAGATCGGCCTCGACTTCATCGTGAGGGTCCCGGTAAGAAACCGAAACTCTGCCAGGTCTCCCAACCTGGCCGTCCGCCGGGGTCTCCCATGGAAGACCTATCTCTGCATTCGGGGCGCGGCGGCTTCCCCTTTGATCCAGAAGACCGCCCCGTACACCGAAGTGCAGAGGGGACGGCCATGTTGGTTGCGGGGGTTGGATTTGAACCAACGACCTCCAGGTTATGAGCCTGGCGAGCTACCGGGTTGCTCCACCCCGCGAGCCGAATTGGTGCCATATTGGTTACGACTGTGTCAATAGTGGCAACAAACCAAACCGGAAGCCGCCCCTCGCCAACGGCATCGGACTTCAGTCGAGCGGAATTGACTCGGTTCTGACTTTTTCTGGGTGTATTATTTCCCAATCCGTAACGGCAGAGAGGCGCGCGGATGCTTGGGAGCAGTCCTCATGCTTTCGCCCCGTCTGGGGAGACGAGCAGTTTGTCACAGTATGGAGTGGCGGAATCCGCCGAACTCGAAATCCTAGCCAACGCGGTCAGCGACTATTGCGGGAAGCACAAGATCGCGCTCGAGGAAGATCGCGAGCAGATAGCCGTGAAGGTCATGTGCCTCTACCGGCGAGGCATAATCGATCCAATACGACTATCAGAAGAGCTTGAGCGGGTGCGGTACGCCCGGCCTGGCTGGTAGCCCGGCCTGCAAATCCTGTGTCACCTAGATAAGCAGGCCGGGCTGTTCAGGCATGTACGCGGTACCGGCATGACCTTACGTTAGGCTGCGCTCATATAGTGAACGAATGGTGAATCGCGGCCATGCCGGGCGTCGTTAGACGCCCAGCATCTGGGCAATGCCCATCGGCTGGCGGATGATCGCGCCCCAGGTGCCACTGGTCATCTTCTTCTTCCACGAAGACATGGCGCGGATGATGGGGTGCGTACGCAGCTTCTCGTTAAAGGAGCAATAGCCGGTCTTCTGGCCTTCGATCGCGTCGGCGATCAGCTGCACCTGGTTGCCGGCCGCGATGCCGACCGGGTTGATCGCGGTCTGCGCGCCATACTGCACCGCCGTCTCGACCCGGATGTTCGGGAAGTTCTTGCGCAGCAGATCCTCGACGTTGACGTTGAAGGAGTTCGTCGCGGTCATGGCGAGCTGCGATTCCGGCGACAGCGCCAGTGTCATCTTGGCCTTCTGGTCGATCAGGCCGGCAGTCTGGGTGACGAGCTGGAGCCAGAGCGCCTGGATGTCGGCGTAGATTTCGTTCGCCGTGGCGACGATCTGGCCGTTGTTGATCCACTTCACGCCGCCGTAGGCCTTCGGTGCCGGGGTGATCGGCGCCGAGAGGTTCGGGTCGTTGAGGAGACCATAGTTCTGCAGGCCCTGCACACCCTTGAAATAGGTGGTGTTCAGGAAGCGGGCGAGCACGGTGGTGCCGGCGCCGTCGACCTCGCCGACCCAATTGACGCGGCCGAGGCCGGCGCGCTCGATCTCCAGCTCGCCATACTCGGCGATCGTCTGGAACAGGTAGGACTGGCGCTGCGGCCAGTTCATGTTCGCACCAGAGCGACCGTTGTCGTTGAAGTCGCCATAGCTCGACACCTCGCCCGTCTGCTCGACGGTCGGGAACATCGCGGTCTGGTCGATCCAGGTGCCCTTGCGGGTTTCGCCGAAGATCACGGCGGCCTGCGTCGGGGCGAAGAGGATGCGGTAGACCTCGGGGTCCACCAGCGTTGTCAGGAACGCCGGAATGCCGGCGTTCGGGGCGGTCGCCAGCTGGGGCTGCGCGTCCATCGCGAGATGGTTGGTGCGGAAGCCCTCAACGACATAGGCGACCGCCTGAGGCAGGTAGATGCCGGCCTGCTCGAACATCGGGCGGTGCTGTGCCCACGTTGCGGCGGCCGTGTTGAAGTCGTGGAATTTCATGGTGGTGTCTCCTCACAGACCGCCGGCTTTCACGCCGGCGCATGGTTCGAGGTTGATGGGAGGGGTTGGTTAGCCCTGCGGCCACGAGCTGATCTTCATCAGCTCGCCCGGCTGGGCGAAGGAACGCACGGTCCACTTGGTCTCGACGTTGGTGGCCGCGGTGAGAGCCGCCGCGTTGACGACGGTGTTGACGTCCACCGCATAGGTGCCAGCGCCGCCGGCCGGGCCGGTGAGCTGCTGGGTGATCGTGGTGACAGCGG
>NZ_RZSB01000017.1:0-26244 GCF_004023285.1 Mesorhizobium sp. M2A.F.Ca.ET.067.02.1.1 | reverse complement strand
TCCTTGGCCGGGGCTCCGTGGTGGCAAGGCCCGGCGAACAGGTTGCCGACGTCGTCGCGCGGCTGGGCGCAAATCCCGTCGCGGTGCTCTTTCCGGGCGCCGGCGTGCTGATGCGCGGCGACGCCAGCTCCGGCGCTGACGCCATGCAGCGCTGCCTCGCCGACGTGACCGCGCGGATCGACATCACGGCGCGATTGAACTATCTCACCGCCGCCGAGAATGACGAGCTGGTCAACTGGGATGCCGAGCAGTATCGCCAGAAACTCAACGCCGCGGGTTAGGTGAATGGTGCCGCTTGCAGTAGGCATCGACATCGGCACGTCCGGGTCGCGCGCCGTCGCGATGCGTCCGGACTTCTCCATCGCCGCGAGCGCCGCCATGCCGCTCGAACGCTTCGGCGCGAACGGCCGCGATCCCGCTGTCTGGCGGGCCGCGGTCGAGGCGACGCTGCGGGAGCTCTTCTCACAAATCGACCGCGGAGCGGTGCGGACAATCGCGGTGGACGGCACGTCCGGCACCCTGCTGCCGATCGACGGCGCCGGACGGCCGCTGGCCGAGCCGCTGATGTACAACGACAAGGTTCCGGATGCGACCATCATCGCTACGATCGACGGCGCGGCGCCGGAAGCAAGCGCCGCGCATGGGGCGACATCCGGACTCGCCAAGGCGCTCTGGTTCCAGCGCCTGCCTGACATCCATGCCGTGCTGCACCAGGCCGACTGGATCTCCGGACAATTCTCCGGCCGCTTCGACGTCAGCGACGAGAACAACAGCCTGAAGACCGGCTACGACGCCGAGGCATGCCGCTGGCCGGAGTGGATCGCGGCGACCGGCATGCGCATGGAGCTTCTGCCTGCCGTCGTCAGGCCAGGCAGCGTGACCGCCAGGCTCACGGCAGCGGCCGCCGGCCTGTTCGGCCTGCCGCGCGACGTCGTGGTGGTTGCCGGCACCACGGATGGCTGTGCCTCGTTCCTGGCGACGGGCGCTGTGGCCGCCGGCGACGGCGTGACCGCGCTCGGATCGTCGCTGACCATCAAGATCCTATCCGACCGGCCGATCTTCGCGCCGCGCTATGGCATCTACAGCCACCGGCTTGGCGACGCCTGGCTGGCGGGCGGCGCATCGAACACCGGTGGCAAGGTGCTCGCGCAGCATTTTTCGCTTGCCCGCATCATCGAGCTCAGCGCGGCGATCGATCCCGCGACGGAGACCGGCCTCGACTATTATCCGCTCGGCTCGCCTGGCGAGCGCTTTCCCATTGCCGATCCGGCGCTGCAGCCGCGGCTGTTGCCCCGACCACAATCCGACGCCGACCATCTGAAGGCGATGCTGGAAGGGATCGCCGCCATCGAGGCGCTGGGCTACCGGAGGCTTGCCGAACTCGGCGCGCCACCGCTGACATCGGTGCGCAGCGTCGGCGGCGGCGCCGCCAATGCCGCCTGGACCGCGATCCGGCAACGAAAGCTCGGCGTCGAATTTCGGCCTGCGCTGTCAGACGAGGCAGCGGCGGGCACGGCACGGCTGGCCCTCAAGGGTGCAAGCGAAGCGGGGCTGCTGTGAGCGCGAAGCACGCCATTCATCTCGACGGGGTCGCAGCGCTCGCCGAACGCTACGACGTGTTCCTGCTCGACCAGTTCGGCGTGCTGCATGACGGGCAGCAGCCTTACCCTGGCGCGGTCGAAGCCCTGTCGGCGCTGAAGCGGGCCGGCAAAACGGTGGCGCTGATCTCGAACTCCGGCAAGCGGGCGGAGCCCAATGAGAGGCGGCTGCTTAAGCTTGGTTTCGAGGCGGGAAGCTGGGACCATTTCGTCTCATCCGGCGAAGTGGCCTGGCGCATTTTCACGGACATGGTGCGCGAAGGCACGCTGCGGGCCGGCACAAGATGCCTGCTGATCAGCCGCGACGGCGACCGCTCGGCGATCGAGGGCCTGCCGCTTGTTTTGACCGAGCGCGGCGACGACGCCGAACTGGTGCTGATCGCGGCCAGCGAAGGCGACCGCTACGACCTCGATCACTACCGAAGACTTCTCGGCCCGGCGGCGGCACGGCAGGTGCCGTGCTTCTGCACCAATCCGGATCGGATCATGCTGACCGCGGTCGGACCGCGCTTCGGCGCCGGCGAGATCGCCGACCTTTACGAACGCCTCGGCGGCAGCGTCACCCGTATCGGCAAACCCTATCCGGCGATCTACGAAGCGGCGCTCGCGCTTGCGGGAAATCCGGATCGTCACGACGTGGTCTGTGTCGGCGACAGCGTCGAGCACGACATCGCCGGCGGCCAAGCCGCCGGCGTGGCGACCGCGCTGGTTCTGTCCGGGATATTGGTCGACAGCGGCGACCCTGCCGGGCTTCTCGACGAATTCAACGCGCATGCGGATTACATGCTGGACGCGTTTCGATGGCGTTGACTATTCGATCCTGCTGCCGCTCTTTGGATCGAACAGATGCAGCGCCGCAGGGTCGGCGGCCAGCCGAATGATGTCGCCCGGCCTGACGTTGCTGCGGCCCATGACGAAGACGCATATCTGCTGGTTGGCCAGCCTGACATAGAACTGCGTCGACAGGCCGAGCGGCTCGACTACTTCGACCTCGGCCTTGAGCGCGCCATCGTCGACCAGCTTGATGTGCTCAGGCCGCAGGCCAATGGTGAGCGCATCGCCGTCCTTGAGCGGCAGGCCATCCGGCAGCCGCAGCTTCTGGCCGTCGGCGAGCACGGCATCGACCTTGCCGCCCTTGGCGACCTTGGCCGGCAAGAAATTCATGCCGGGCGAGCCGATGAAGCCGGCGACGAAGGTGTTGGCCGGCCGGTCGTAAAGCTCGAGCGGGCGGCCAACCTGCTGCACATAACCGTCATGCATGACGACGATGCGGTCGGCCATAGTCATGGCCTCGATCTGGTCGTGCGTGACATAGACGGACGTGGTCTTGAGCTGCTGATGCAGCGCCTTGATCTCGGCGCGCATATGGACGCGCAGCTTGGCGTCGAGATTGGAAAGCGGCTCGTCGAACAGGAACACCTTCGGGTCGCGCACGATGGCGCGGCCCATGGCGACGCGCTGGCGCTGGCCGCCGGAGAGCTGGCGCGGCAGGCGGCCGAGATAGGAGTCGAGGCCGAGCCGCTTGGCGGCGGCGCCGACGCGGCTGTCGATCGTCGTCTTCTCAGCCTTCTTCAGCATCAGGCTGAAGCCCATGTTCGAGGACACGTCCATATGCGGATAGAGCGCGTAGGACTGGAACACCATGGCAATGTCGCGGTCCTTGGGCGCGACATCGTTGACCAGCCGCTCGCCGATATGGATCTCGCCTCCAGTGACCTCTTCGAGGCCAGCGATCATGCGCAGCAGCGTGGACTTGCCGCAGCCGGACGGGCCGACCAGCACGACGAACTCGCCGTCGGCGATCTCCAGATCGACGCCATGCAGGATGCGCAGCGAGCCGTAATCCTTCTCGACGTTTTGCAGGGTGACGGAAGCCATCTTTTATCCTTTGACCGCGCCAGCGGTAAGGCCGGTGACGAGATAACGTTGCAGGAAAGCGAAGAAGACGCAGACCGGGATCAGCGCCAGGATGGAGGCCGCCATCATCTGCCCCCAGTCGACGGCGAACTTGCCGATGAAGGTGAGCAGGCCGACGGCAAAGGTCTTCTGCTCGTCGCTGGAGATCAGCATCAGCGCGAACAGCAATTCGCTCCAGGCGGCGGTGAAGACGAAGCCGAGCGTGGCGCCCATGCCGGGCAAGGTCAGCGGCACGATCACCCGGCGCATCGCCTGGGCGCGGGTGCAGCCGTCGATCATCGCCGCTTCCTCGAGATCCTTCGGGATACCGTCGAAAAAGGACTGCATCAGGAAGGTGGCGAAGGCCGTGTTGAAGGCGGTGTAGATGATGATCAGGCCGATCAGGCTGTTGGTGAGACCCAGATCGCCCATGATGCGGTAGATAGGCGGGATGACCATGACAAGCGGGAAGGTCTGGGTGAGCAGCAACAGGATCGCCAAAGTCGCCTTCCCGCGGAAGGTGAAGCGCGACATGGCGTAACCGGCAAGCGTGGCGATGACGGTGACGAACGCGGCCGTCGACACCGAGACGATGACGCTGTTGAGGAAATAGCGCGGGAAGTCGGAGGCCTCGAGCACGGTGGCGAAATTCTTTAGCGTCGTCTCCGACGGCCAGAAGGTGATGCCTTCGGAATAGAGCAGGCGCTCGGGCGTCACTGAAATCTTCAGCGTCCAAAAGATCGGGAACAGCGCGAAGATCACGTAAGCGGCGATGGCCGCGTAGAGGCCGATGCCGCCCAAGAAGCGCGAGGAGGTGGAGCGACCGGCGATCATCAGACGTGCCTCACCAGTGTGCGGCGGATGGCGATCAGCCCGATGGCGTAGACGATCAGCAGCACCAGAAGCAGCACCGCCATCGCAGAGGCGTAGCCTTTGTCGAGCGACTTGAAGGCGCTGACATAGATGTAGACCGGCACCGTGCTTGTCGAGCCCGCCGGACCGCCTTCGGTCATGACGAAGATCAAATCGGCGAAGGTGGCGATCCAGATGGTGCGCAGCATGACCGTGATGACGATGGTGGGCGCCAGGAAGGGCAGCGTCACCTTGGTGAAGCGCTGCCAGGGCGAAGCGCCGTCGATGGCCGCGGCCTCATGCAGTTCGGACGGGATCGACTTCAGCGCGGCGAGCAGCGTGATGGCAAAGAAGGGGATGCCGAACCAGATGTTGGCAACGATCGGCCCCCACATGGCGGTGGCGGGGTCGGAGAGCACGTTGGTCGGTTCGGCCTTGAGGCCGAGCGCGAAGAGCCAATGCGGCAGCGGCCCGATGATCGGGTTGAACAGCCACGCCCAGGTGAGGCCCGAGAGAAAGGACGGCACCGCCCAGGGCAGGAAGACGACAGCCTGCACGACCTTGCGGCCGTAGAATGGCTTGTCGAGCAGCAGCGCCAGGCCCAGGCCAAGGAAGAATTGGAAGAACAGGCTGGCGACGGTCCACCAAAGCGTGTTGATCAGCGCCTGGCCGAGCACCTGGTCGGAGAACATAGCCTGGTACTGGGCAAGGCCGATATATTGCGACTTGAAGGCCGAGAATTTGCGGAAGGAATAGCTGATGCCGATGATCAATGGCACCAACAGCACCAGAACCAGCAGGACAATAGCCGGCGAAAGATAGAGCCATGGCTCGATCGCGGCCTTGCCCAGCCGTCGCTTGCGCGGCCGGGCCGCGGATCGGATTTCGGACACTGCGTAGGTCATGCGGTGCTCGCGTTGGGGATTGAGGGCCGGCGATGGCGACAGCGCCCTTCTCCCCGTTCACGGGGAGAAGATGCCGGCAGGCAGATGAGGGGCGGCGCCAACCTTTCAGAACTCGGCGCTGCCCCTCATCCGTCACTTCGTGACACCTTCTCCCCGTAGAACGGGGAGAAGGAAAAAGAGGCGCGAATCTGCGAAATGCTGGCGCTGCCCCTCATCCGGCCCTACCGGGCCACCTTCTCCCCGTGAAACGGGGAGAAGGAAGAACCTGAGCTTACTTCTTGTTCTTGGCCAGCCAGTCCTGCTGCTCCTTGGTCAGGAACTTGGCCCACTCGTCGGCCACGTCCTTGGCCGGTTTCTGGCCGAGCAGAACTTCCTGGAAGTTCTTGATCGCCACCTGGTCGACGAAGTTGCCGAGATTTTCCAGATGCGTCGGCGGCGTCACCATTTCATATTTGGAGCTGTCGCTGAGCTCGGTGAACCAGCCCTTGAACTGCTCGGTCTTGAAATGCGCGTCCTGGTCGGCGCCATTGTGGATCGGCACAACGCCGACTTCCTTGGCCCATTCCAGATTGTCCTTGGACGACAGAAGCGTCGCCATCAGCTTCCAGGCCTCGTCCTTGTGCTGCGAGTTGGCGAACATCGCCCAGCCGGCATAGCCAAGCGTCGGATAGGATTTGCCGCTCGGGCCTACGGGAAGCGGCGCCACCGCGAAGTCGTCGGCGCTCATCTTGTCGGCGATGCCGAGCAGCGCGTCGGGATCCTGGTTGAGCATGGCGCAGGTGCCGGAATAGAAGCCTGTCACCGTTTCGTTGAAGCCCCAGCTCACGGCATCCTTCGGCGCCAGGCCGTTCTTGTACATGTCGGCCAGCATCTGCAGGCCTTTCACCGAGCCTTCATCATTGATGGTCGAGACACCGTCCTCGGTGAAATAGCCACCCTTGCCGTCGGCGATGTTCATGAACATGTGCATGCCGTTGAAGGCGCCGGGGCCGCCGCGCAGGCAGTAGCCATATTTGCCGGGGATGGCCGAGATCTTCTTGGAGAAGTCGACGAACTCGTCCAGCGTTGCCGGCGGACGATCGAGGCCGGCTTCCTTGAACAGCTTCTTGTTCCAGAACAGCGCGTTCACATAATAGCCGTAGGGGATCATGAACTGGGTGTTGTTGACGGTCGAGCCGAACTGCTTGGCGCGGTCACCCAGCGTCTTGGCGTCGTCCCACTTGGCCATATAGGGGCCGAGATCCTCGAGCTGGCCGTTGTTGGCGTAGAGGCCCATCCAGCGTTCCGGCATCTCGACGACGTCGGGCGTGTCGCCGGCCTGCACCATGGTGAGGAATTTTTCGAAGGCCTGGCCCCAGGGCAGCGAGACCACCTCCACCTTGATGCCTGGATTGGCGCTCTCGAATTCGGCGATCTGCTTCTTCAGAAATTCGGTGCGCGGCGGGCTGGTGATGACCTCGACCAGCTTGATGGTGGTGTCGGCCAGCGCGCCGCTGGCGGAGATCGCCAGGCCGGCGACGGCGGCAAGCATGAAGGTCAGTCTTTTCATGTTCAGGACTCCCATTTTGAACACTCGTTATTTTTTTGACTTGTCGAAGGCCTGGGCAATGTCGGCCCAGAGGTCTTCGACATTTTCCAATCCGACATTGAAGCGGATGGTTCGGGGGCTGACGCCGAAGCGCGCCATCGAATTGATGCCCGGCGTCTGCTCGAGCGAGGCCTTTGCCGGCACGACCAGGCTTTCGTGGCCGCCCCAGCTGACGCCGATGCGGAAATATTTCAGCGCATCGACGAAGGCCGGGATGTCGACATCCTCGGTGGCCTCGAAGGAGAACAGGCCGGCATAGCCGGCTAAGGTCTTCTTGCCGGGATGGTTGGAATAGGCGGGGTGGTTGACGCGCTCGACCTTGCCATGCGCCTTCAGCCGCTCGGCGAGGATGAGCCCACTCTTCATGTGATGCGGAAGGCGAAGCGGCAGCGTGCGCAGGCCGCGCAGCAAGAGCCAGCCTTCGAAGGGCGACAGCTTGCCGCCAAGCTGCGAATAGGTCTGCTCGTTGATGTGCTTGATGTGGGCGGCCGAGCCCGCCACCACGCCGGCGACGGTGTCGCTGTGGCCGCTCAGATATTTCGAGGCCGAATGCAGCACCAGGTCGACGCCATGAGAGATCGGCTTCTGGAAGACGGGCGTCGCCCAGGAATTGTCTATCGTAGTGACAATGCCCTGCTCCTTCGCCAGCCGCGTCAGATGCTCGAGATCCTGCAGCTCGAACATCATCGAGGTCGGGCTTTCGAGATAGAGCAGCTTGGCGCCGGGAAGCGCGGCCGCAACCGCGTCGGGATCCGAGCCGTCGACATAGTCGACCTTGATGTTCAAACGCGGAAACAGGCGTTCGAACAGCCGGTAGGCATCGCCGTAGCAGTTGCGCACGGCGACCAAGCGCTCTCCGGCGCCGACGAAGGCGAGCACCGTGGCGCTGATGGCCGCCATGCCGCTGGAGAAACCGCGCGCGGCTTCGGCGCCTTCGAGCGCCGCGACACGCGCCTCGAACTCCATCACCGTCGGATTGTCGCCGCGCGAATAGATCGGCTGCTTTCTTCTGCCAGCAAAAGTGTCGGCCATGTCTGCGTAGCTGGCGAAGGTGAAGAGCGAGGTCTGGTAGATCGGCGGCACCACCGCGCCGCCGGGGAACGGATCATCATGCGCAAGCAGCGTCGCCGCCTCGCCGAGATAGTCGCTGGCCAGGGAGGCCGGGTCGAAAGTGTTGGGCTGCTCGTTCATCTGCGGTCCGAAAGTTTGAGGTTGGCGGCGCCGCGCTTCAGATCGTCCTCGACGGTGGCGATGAGCTTCAGCGCCTCGGCGCGGGCACCGTCGGGGTCATGCGCGGCGATGCGCTCGAAAATGGTGCGGTGATAGGGAAAGCTGGCATGGCCGAAATCGCGCACGCCGAGCGGATGTTCCCAGAAGCGGTGGAACATCTCGTACATGGCGGCGATGATCTGCTCGAAGAGCGGATTGCCGGAGGCACGGAAGACCGACTGGTGGAACTCCCAATCCTCGTCCGAGGACATGCCGGCGCGAGTCTGGAACGCCTCCTCCATGAGGTCGAGCTTGCGCTCGATCTCGGCGAGCTCGGCCTTGCGGGCACGAATGGCGCAAAGGGCGGCCGCCTCCGCCTCCAGCGCTCGGCGGATTTCCAGCGTCGCCATCAGCCCGGCGAAATCATTGCCGCCGGCGAGCGTCAGCGGCATGTGCAGCATGTCGGGCGAGACGGCGGCCTTGAGATAGGTGCCCGAGCCCTGCCGCCGTTCGACAAGGCCCAGCCCTTCCCAGCGCGTCAGCGCCTCGCGCACCGTGTTGCGGCTCACCTTGAGGCGTTCGGCGAGGATGCGCTCGGTCGGCAGTTTTTCGCCCGGGCCCAGAGCCTCCTGCCGCACGAACCCCGCCAACGCCTTCAGCACCGCGTCATCGCGGGCCGTCGTCTGGATCGGGGGCAAAAGATCGGTCAAGCCGGCTGCGCCTAAAGTGGTTCAATGGTCCAACCAATTTCTGCACAGACCGAAAGATGAGTCAACGGTCGAAATTACGCCGGGCCGACGACGCGGATTTCGCCATTCGGCCCTGAGGTATTAGGCGCGGATCCGCGCAGACGCGGCAGCCGCGCGCTCCCGGCGCCAACGAGCGAACATCTCCTCGCGGACCCGCCTCGAACCCGAAAGCCGCGCTTTCGCCTCCGCCAGGACAGCCGGTGAGGCCTCGGCCGGCGTGCCGGAGCGGAAGGGTGGTACCGGCGCGTATTCGAGCGAGAGCTGCACGATCTCGGCTTCGGCTTGGCCAAGCAACCTTGCGACCAGTGCCAGGCCGAAATCGATGCCTGAGGTGACGCCGCCGGCGGTGATCAGCTTGCCGTCCTCGACGATCCGCGCATCGACCGGGATCGCGCCGAATTCTTCCAGGAAATCATGCGCATACCAGTGCGTGGTGGCGCGTTTGCCCCTGAGCAGCCCGGCTGCGCCAAGCACCAGGGCGCCGCTGCATACCGAGGTGATGTAGCGCGCCTCAGCCGCGCGCTCCCAGACGAAATCCAGAACCGCCTTATCCTCGAGCAGCGCGTTGAGGCCGCCGCCACCTGGAATGCACAGCACGTCGAGCGGCGGACAATCGTCGAAGGTAGCAGTCGGCGTAAGTGAAAGACGCGTCGAGGACGTCACCGGATTGCGATCCTTCCAGATCAGTTCCACCTCGGCGCCCTTGACGGTCGCCATGACCTCATAAGGCCCAGTGAGGTCGAGTTGCTGGACGTTGGGGAAGACGAGAATGCCGAAACGAAGGCTCATGGAAATCTCCACAGTTTGACTTGGGGCAGGTTGACTTCGGGCAATCTACGGCATCATGCTTTGGCCCGATCGCCAATCATCCCTCGTTTCAGGCCAGCCATGCGCCGCATCGAAATCCTCGCCTATCCCGACATCCAGCTCCTCGATGTCAGCGGACCGCTTCAGGTTTTCGCCAGCGCCAACGACTTCAGGACGCAGGCCGGCGAAGCGCCGGCCTATGACGTCGTGGTCGTCGCCGCTTCGCCACGGATCAGGACATCGTCCGGTCTGGTGGTTGAGGCAGCGGCGTTGCCGGCGCACGGAACCACAATCGACACGGTGATCGTGCCCGGCGGCTGGGGCGTCAACGCGGCCTGCGAGGATGCCGAGCTGGTCCAGTGGATCATCGGCCGCTCGCGCGATGCGACGCGAACCGCCTCCGTCTGCAGCGGCGCCATGCTGCTGGCCGAGGCTGGCCTGCTCGACGGCCGGCGTGCGGTGACCCATTGGGCTCGCTGCGCGGAGTTCGCCCGACGCTTTCCGGCGGTTCGGCTCGATCCCGACCCGATCTTCATTCGCGACGGCAATGTCTGGACCTCGGCCGGCGTGACGGCCGGCATCGACCTCGCACTGTCCTTCGTCGAGGCCGATCTTGGCCGGCGCATGGCGCTGGCGGTGGCGCGCGAGCTGGTCGTCTTCCTCAAGCGTCCCGGCGGCCAGGCGCAGTTCAGCCAGACCTTAAAGCTGCAGCAAGGCGACGGGCGCTTCGACCGGCTGCATGGCTGGATCCTCGACAATCTCAGCGCCGATCTCTCGCTGGAGCAATTGGCCGACCGCGCCAATATGAGCCGGCGCAGTTTCTCGCGGCGCTATCAGGAGGCGACCGGCCGCACACCCGCCCGCGCCGTCGAGGAGATCCGGATCGAAGCGGCGCGGCGGATGCTGGAGCGGGGACAAACGGTCGGCCAGACGGCGCGGCGTTGCGGCTTCGGCTCGGAAGAAACGATGCGGCGCGGCTTCCTACGTGTCCTTGGCACCAACCCGCGCGACTACCGCGAGCGCTTCTGATCGCGACCGCTCGCGCCATGAAGCCGGGCTGAGCGAGGTAACGCGCCGGAACTCGCGGTTGAAGTTCGATTTGGTCTGGAAGCCGGATTCGAGCATCGCCGCAGTCACCGACATGTCGGTTTCGCTGAGCAGCCTGCAAGCTTCAGCAATGCGGAAATCATTGATGAACTGAGAGACGTTCTTGCCGGCCAGCCGATTGACCGCGCCCGATATCTGGCGGGCGGGCACGCCGGCGCGGCGGGCCAGCCGCGACAAGGTGAGATTTTCATCGCGCGCCAGTTTCCGGTCGGCCAGGAGGGTGCGTATCCTGTCGAGAACCTCACGATCCTGCGCCGCTGTCGATGGTGTTTCGAGCTCCTCGGCGGCATCGGATTGAGGCTGCGCGCGCGCAGCGGCGATGGCAGTCAGCCCGATGAGAAAAAGGCCAAGAAAGTTCGCATTGCTGACGATGAAGGCCGCGTTCTCGCCTCTGCTCCATTCAAAATCCATCAATATGGCGAGATCGAAGAAGGCAGAGACACAAAGCGCCAGGGCGGCGATGACGAGCGCACGGTGCGCAGCGACGGCGCCATCAAGCCGCGCCTCGTCCAGCGCATCGGGACCGGCGCGGCCCAGATCGAGCACGGCCAAGGCATAACCGACGAAGATCACGATCATGGCGGCGTCGATCAGCGCCGGCGCGAACAGCACCAGGGCAAGCATCAGGACAGGCGGGGCGGCATGAAGCCAGCGGACGCTGTCAGCGTCGGCGGCGCTGCGGTGGATCAGACTGCGAAACCCGGCAAACACGATGGGCGGAAGGCCGCTCGCAACCACCGGCAGCACGTAGCGCAGCGCTGTCATGCCATAGCCCCAGCGCAGACCGAGAAGCACCGACTGCAGGATGCAAAGGCCGATCAGGGCGAGAAACGGCCGGCTCGGCTGCTCAGCATGCAGCATCCGGATAAGCAGGACCAGCAGCAACAGGGCGACGACGAAGGGAAGCGGAACGAAAATCACGGGCAGTCTCAAAAGCAGTCGGGTGCATTGATAATGGCCCGGATCACGATTGAGAACGACCTCGATCGCGATCGAGGTCGCAACTTCGGGATGTCATCAGCAGATCATCGCCGGTCTCTCCAACCGAGCGAGGTGCTCATGACATTCTCCCGCATCCTGTCCGCAGCAATACTCACAGTCGCTTTCACCGCTACAAGCCACGCCGCGGAGGTCGGCATGCGCGAAATCTCCGTCGCGGCGCCGGATCGCGGCCGTGATTTCCAGGTCTTTGTCTGGTATCCGGCCGAGGCGGGCGGCGAAGCCATCGTGCTTGGCGACAACAGGGCCTTCAAGGGCGTGCCGGCCTTCAAGAATGCGCCACCGCTCAAGGGGCGCTTTCCCCTGGTCGTGCTGTCGCATGGGTCGGGCGGGCGCGTGCAAGGCATGGCCTGGCTGGCGACGGAACTCGCAAAGGCAGGTTTCGTCGTCGCCGGGCCCAATCATCCCGGCACGACCAGCGGCGACTCGACGCCAGCCGACACGCCGAAATTGTGGGAGCGCACGCGGGACCTCTCGGCCGTGATCGACGCGATGACGACCGACCCGACATGGGGCAACGCCGTCGACGGCGACAGGATCGGCGTGCTCGGCTTCTCGCTCGGCGGCGCCGCGGCGATGGAGATTGCCGGCGCCCGCGCCAGCCTCGACGCTTATGCCCATTATTGCGACGAGTACAAGAAATGTGACTGCGCCTGGTATGCGGGCGGCATCGGCTACCGTGACGACGCGGTCGTGCATGTCGACAAGCTCGACCTCAGGACGATCGACAAGGCGCGTTTCGAGCAGTCAAACCTCGACCGCCGCGTCAAAGCGGCCGTGCTGGTCGATCCCGGCCTTGCGCCGGCCTATGACACCGCCAGCCTGAAGGCGATCGCGATCCCGATGGATTTCATCAATCTCGGCGGCACCGACACGATTCCGCTGGGCGTCGTTGCCGACAAACTGGCTGCGATCGCGCCGCGCGGCACATATGCCTCCGTCAAAGGCGCCATCCATTTCAGCTTCTTGCAGGAATGCAAGCCGGGCGGCGCCGAGCTGCTGAGGGAAACGGGCGAGGTCGATCCGATCTGCGCCGACGGCGGCAGCCGCTCGCGCGCCGACCTCCATGCCGAGCTGGTCGGTCTGATCCGGAGCGACCTGGAGCGCAGCCTGCAGGGTCCTATGTGACCTCGGCCTGTCGCGTAAAAGACTTCCACGGCCATTCGGCGCGATGGCCTAAAGCGCGTCGCGCTGAACCGGATTCAGGCGACGCGCTTTAAGTCTTTGTTTTGATGCATGTCGTTGTCCCAGAACCGCTCACACTTCTGGGCGACATGCATTATAGCGCCGCCGGCAGCGGCCCAATCGCTGCGAGGCCGGCTTCGGTAAGCGCGTAGATGCCGCGCTCGGCGCGGGCGAACCAGCCATAGTAATTGTGCTGCAGGATGCTTGCGGCGCGTGGCGAAAGCGTCTTCAGGTCGCGCGGCCGCTTCGGACCGTCGACCATGGCGGCGGCGCAGGCGAGCGCCTCCTGCCGGTAGGCGGTCATGATCGGCTTCTTGCGCGTGCTGCCGCCCATGGATGGGTCGCCCTTGCGGCGATGATGCTCCTCGACCAAGCGCGAGCGCCGCCGTGGATCGCGTCGCGGCGGCAGGGCGGCGGGACTGAGGATCAACTCCACCTCGCCCCTGGCGCTGACGCCAAGGAGGCCGAAGCCGAGGCGACGACAAAGCGCGCGGAAGCGCCGGTCGTGCTCCCGGCCCTTGCCGCGCGCCGACATCAAGGCGGCGAGCCACACTTCGTCGCAGGCCGCCGCGCGGTCGACGGCTTGCAGGACGAGCTCGAGGTTGAATTGCAGCTTGAGCTCGCAGATGACGACGACCGGCGGCTCGCCGGCGCGCACGCCGACCACGTCGCAGCCGCCAACCTCGCCCTTGACGGCGAAATCCATGCTCTCGAGGAACCGCTTCACCGGCTCGTAGAGGGAGGTTTCCTGCATGAGAGAGGCATAACCGATTCGCGGCTGGTCGGCCCAGCGGCACCATTGCGGTCACGGGCACCGATGTCAGGCGCGGTGCAGGTAGTCCTCGATCGACTGCGCCTTCATCTCGACCGAGAAACCGGGCGCCTGGGGCGGCATATAGGCGGCGTCGCGGATGACGCAGGGTTCGATGAAATGCTCGTGCAGGTGGTCGACATATTCGATCACCCGCCCATCCTTAGTACCTGACACGGCGACATAGTCGATCATCGACAGATGCTGGACATATTCGCACAAGCCGACGCCGCCGGCATGCGGCCAGACCGGCAGGCCGAACTTGGCGGCGATCAGCAGCACCGCCAGCACTTCGTTCAGCCCGCCCATGCGACAGGAATCGATCTGCACCACGTCGATTGCGCCGCCGGCGATGAACTGCTTGAACATGATGCGGTTCTGGCACATCTCGCCGGTCGCGACCTTGATCGGCGCCACGGCCTTGCGGATCTTGGCGTGGCCGCCGACGTCGTCGGGACTGGTCGGCTCCTCGATGAAGAAGGGCTTGGCGAACGCGAGGTCCTTCAGCCAGTCGATCGCCTGGTCGACCTCCCAGACCTGGTTGGCGTCGATCATCAAATAACGGTCTGGACCGATGACCTCGCGGGCGATCCTGAGACGGTGGATGTCGTCGGCGCGGTCGCGGCCGACCTTCAGCTTGATGTGGTTGAAGCCATCGTCGACCGCTTCCTGGCAGAGGCGCCTGAGCTTGTCGTCGGGATAGCCGAGCCAGCCGGCCGAGGTGGTGTAGCAGGCATAGCCCTCGCGCTCGAGCGCGGCGATGCGCTCGACCTTGCCGGCTTCGGCCTTCTTCAAAATCTCGAGCGCCTCGGCCGGCGTGATGGCGTCGGTGAGATAGCGGAAGTCGATGGTCCTGACGATCTCTTCCGGGCTCATCTCGGCGACCAGGCGCCAGACCGGCTTGCCGGCTTCCTTGGCCCAGAGATCCCACACCGCGTTGACCACCGCGCCGACTGCGAGATGCATGGCGCCCTTGTCCGGCCCGATCCAGCGCAACTGGCTGTCGCCGGTCACGTGATGCCAGAAGCGGCCGGGATCCTGCTTCACCCAGTCGAGATCGAGACCGACGACGAGATGGCGCAGCGCCTCGATCGCCGCGCAGCAGATCTCGTTGCCACGGCCGATGGTGAAGGTGAGGCCATGACCTTTCAGCGACGGGACGTCGGTGTCGAGGATGACATAGGCGGCCGAATAATCCGGATCCGGGTTCATCGCGTCGGAGCCGTCGAGGCTTTGCGATGTCGGGAAGCGGAGGTCGAAGGTTCTGAGGTCCGTGATTTTCGTCATTGCTGCCTCGTGCTGGCCCGCCTCGTCATTCGATCGCCGGAGCGGCCTCAGATCGACCAGCCGCCGTCGATGTTGTAGGCCTGCCCGGTCGTGTAGGTCGCGCCGGCCAGATAGACGGCGAGATCGGCGATCTCTTCCGGCGTGCCGATCCTGCCCATCGGCTGGCGGGCGATGAAGGCCGCGCGCGCCGCCTCATAGTCGCCTTGCGCCTGCATGCGGCCCTGAAGCGAAGGGCTCTCGACCGTGCCCGGGCAGATGGCATTGCAGCGTATACCTTTGGCAACATAATCGGCTGCGATGGACTTGGTCAGGCCGATAACGGCTGCCTTGGTCACGCCGTAAGCAAAACGGTTCGGCACCCCTTTCGGGGCGCCGGCGACGGACGCCATGTTGATGATCGCGCCGTCGCCGCGCTCCAGCATGCCGGGCAGCACGGCGCGGATGGTGCGGATCATGGCGCGCACATTGAGGTTGAAGGCGAAGTCGAGATCCTCGTCCTTCATCTCCAGGATCGAGCCGGCATGGACGAAGCCGGCGCAGTTGAACAGCACGTCGACGCGGCCGATCTCGGCAAAGGCGGCCTTCACCGCCTCGTCGTTCAGCACATCGAGCTTTCGCGTCGCAATGCCGGGCGTGTTGGCGAGCTCAGCCAGGGCCGCCTCATTGATGTCGGTGGCATGGACGATGGCGCCCGCTTTCGCGAAGGCCAGCGCACTTGCCCGTCCGATGCCTTGCGCGGCCGCCGTGACGACCACGACCTTGCCTGTGATGTCAGCCATTCTTTATCTCCGTCCTTCAGCCGGGCCGTCGCTCGACGATGTAGATGTGGTCCGCGGCCAGCACGACCTCGTCGCGCTGGTTCAAAACCTCGACGCGTTCGATGACGCGTCCGGCATTCGGCCGTTTCGGGTCATCTTCCTTGGCCGCGATGGTGGTGCGCGTGCGGATCGTGTCGCCGATGAAGACCGGCTTGATGAAACGCAGCCGGTCGTAACCATAGGAGAAGGCGACCGGATTGATGACGCTCGCCGTCAGGCCGACGCCGACCGAGAAGACCAGCGTGCCATGCGCGATGCGCTGGCCGAAGGGCGTCGTCTTCATGAACTCGGCGTCCATGTGGTGCGGGAAGAAATCGCCGGTGTGCCCGGCATGGACGACGAAATCGGTCTCGGTGATCGTGCGGCCGCTGGTGAGGCGCGACGCGCCGATCTCGTAATCCTCGAAATAGGTGGTCTGTTCCATGTCCGGCCTTATGGCTTCGCGGCCAGCGGCGTCGCCGGCGCGGCGCTCGATTTATAGGCGGCCTCGACCAGCGCCATGGTGTGCCAGGCGTCCTCGACAGAACTCACCAGCTCAGCATCTTCGCCGGAGGCGAAGCGCTGGACATTGGCCATGCGGCCGACAAAGGCATCGGGAAACCATTCGCCGGCGAGCGACACGGTGACCCACTCCGACCCGCCTTTCGGATGGATTTCCAGAATGTCCGGCTCGCCGCGCGGGTAATCGAGATTGAGGCCGAGCTTGACATAGGCCGCGCCCTCGGTGCCGCAGATGCGAAACTCGCAGGCCTGGTGGCGGCGGCCGAATTTGTGGTCGTGGTTGATCGAGAGCGCGCAGCGCACCGTGTCGCCGTAGTCGAGAATGGCGCTGGTGCGGGTCTGCGCGACCTTGTGGTTGGGATGGCCGAGCGTCTTGGCGTGCACGCCCAGCGGGTCGCCGAGAAGCTGGCGGATCAGGTCGAGATAATGGATCGAATGCATGGCGATCTCGACGCGTGGCGCCTTGAGCAGGAACTCCCAAAGCTGCCACGGCGTATCGAGCGCGAGCAGCGCATCGAAATCGACGACCTCGCCCAGCCAGCCCTTGGCGACAGCGTCCTTCAGCGCCAGCATCATCGGCGCGAAGCGAAGCTGGAAGTTGACCGCGGCCTTCAGTCGCTTGGCGCGGCAGATTTCAAGGATTTCCGTCGCCTCGCCGAGATAATTGCCCATCGGCTTCTGGATCAGCGCGACGGCGCCATCCGGCAGCGCTTTCAGCACATCGGCGTGGCGGCCGGGCGGGGTGGCGAGGTCGAAGATCGCGTCCTTTACCGCCGCTGCTTCCTCGACCGAACGGAACGCCGTCACGCCCCATGTCTCGGCGAGCTTCTGCGCCTTCGCCTGGTCCGGATCGTAGAGGCCGGAAATCGGGAAGCCGCCCTTGCGGTAGGCCGGAAAATGCGCATCGCCGACGATCGAGCCGGCGCCGAAGGTGACGATCGGGCGCGGCTTCGACGGCTTCGGCCAGGACTGCGACAGCGATGCCGGATCGAAGGCCTCAGTCATGATGGAAGACCTCGTCCATCGACGCCCACCACTCGCCTTCCTTTCGGGTTTCGAGCGGCTCCTGGCAGGGCATGCATACCGACCACCATTCCTGCGTCTTCGGGTCGGCCGCCATCTTGGCCATGTCGGCGGCGTAGTCGGTGCCGTGATATTCGAAATAGGAGAACAGCAGGTTCTCAGGCCGCTTCAGGTAGATCGAATAGTTCTTGATGTTGCAGGCCGAGATCATGGTCAGCACGTCCGGCCAGACGGCGGCGTGAAGGCGGACATATTCCTCGACCTTCTCGGATTTCAATCCAAGCACCATGCCCATGCGCTGCATAACCGCCTCCCTATTTCACGATCGCCGTGGTGAATTCGGCGATGCTTCTTGCCTTGACCGCGTCCCAGTCCCAGTCGATGCCGATGCCGGGCTCGCTGGGCGCCAGAGCATGGCCATCCTCGATGCGCATCTTGGCGCCCGTCAACTCATCGAGCTGCGGAATATACTCGACATATTTGCCGTTCTGGATGGCGCAGACCAGGCTGACATGCAATTCCATCAGGAAATGCGGGCAGACCGGCATGTCGAAGGCCTCCGCGGCATGGGCGACTTTCAGCCAGGGCGTGATGCCGCCGATGCGGCCGACATCGACCTGGACGATGCTGGCGCCGCCTTTCTGCATGTACTCGCGGAAGTGCCTGATCGAATAGAGCGACTCGCCGACGGCGATCGGCGTCGCCGTCGAATTCGACAGCCGCACATGGCCGTCTATGTCGTCGGCCGGCAGCGGCTCCTCGATCCAGGCGAGGTCGAGATCGCGCAGCCGCTCGGCGCGGCGGATCGCCTCGTCGACGGAAAAGCCCTGGTTGCAGTCGGTCATGATCTCATAGCCGTCGCCGACGGCCTTGCGCACGGCCGACAGCCGCGAAAAATCCTCCGAGCCATGCGGCTTGCCGATCTTGACCTTCGAGCCGGTGAAGCCCTTGGCCTTCGCTTCCAGCGCATCGTTGACCAAAGCCTGCGTCTCGATATGCAGCCAGCCGCCTTCTGTCGTGTAGAGCGGACAGCGGTCCTTGGCGCCGCCGGCGAGCTTCCAGAGCGGCAGGTTCTGTTTTCTCGCCCGCAGATCCCACAGCGCCGTGTCGATCGCGGCGAGCGCGATCGCGGTGATGGCGCCGATGGTGGTGGCGTGGGTGGCGAATTCGAGATCGTGCCAGATCGCCTCGATCTGGTCGGCGTCGCGGCCGATCAGGCGCGGCGCGAGATGGTCGGCGAGAAGCCGCATCACCGACGAGCCGCCGGTGCCGATCGTGTAGCTGTAGCCGGTGCCCGTCGCGCCGTCGGAATCGGTGATGGTTACGATCGGCGTTTCCTGGCTGACGAAACTCTGGATGGCGTCCGTGCGCTTGACCTTCGGCACGAGGTCGACCATGCGCAGTTCGATCTTCTCGATTTTCGCCATGTCAGTTCCTCAGCGACTTGCCGGTTTCGGCGGAGAACAGATGCGCGCGGCTCAGATCGAAGCTCATGCCGATCCTGTCGCCGGCTTTCAGCGGCCTGGGATTGAGCATGCGCGAGACCCAGTCGGCGCCGTTGAACTCGGCGAAGACCAAAGTTTCATTGCCGAGCGGCTCGGTGATGCTGACCGGCAGCTCGACGCGGTGGACTTCCGTTTCGCCGCCCGAGCTCAGGCCGTGGCCGGTCGGGTAGAAATCATCCGGGCGGATGCCGAACACGACCTTGTCGCCGGCCGCCGTCTTCGACTTGAACTGGCCAGGCAGCGGCAGGCTGTCGCCGCGGCTGAAAACCAATCTGCCGTCGCTGACGGTCGCCTCGTGCAAATTCATCGGCGGCGAGCCGATGAAACCGGCGACGAAACGGGTGGCAGGACGGCTGAACACCTCGTCCGGCGTGCCGACCTGCTCGATTTGGCCGGAGCGCATGATGACGATGCGGTCGGCAAGCGTCATCGCCTCGACCTGGTCGTGGGTGACATAGATGACCGTCGACTTCACCTTGGCATGCAGCTTCTTGATCTCGGTGCGCATCTGCGTGCGCAGCTTGGCGTCGAGGTTGGAGAGCGGCTCGTCGAACAGGAAGACGTCGGGATCGCGCACGATGGCGCGGCCCATGGCGACGCGCTGGCGCTGACCGCCGGAAAGCTGCGAAGGCCGGCGCTCCAGCAGTTCGTCGAGGCCGAGGATGGCGGAGGCTTCCGCCACCCGCCGATCCATGTCGTCCTTGGCGGCGCCCGCGATCTTCAGCGAGAAGCCGAGATTCTCGCGCACCGTCATATGCGGGTAGAGCGCGTAGGACTGGAACACCATCGAGATGTTGCGCGAGCGCGGCGGCAGGTCGTTGACCACGCGACCGCCGATGTCGATGTTGCCGCCGCTGATGTCCTCGAGGCCGGCGATCATGCGCAAGGTCGTCGATTTGCCGCAGCCCGACGGGCCGACCAGCGCGATGAATTCGCGGTCGGCGATATCGAGATCGATGCCATGCACGATCTCCATATTGCCGTAGCGCTTGGTGAGCTTTTTCAGCGAAACCGTTGCCATGAAGTTCAACCTTTCACCGCGCCGGAGGTGAGGCCGCCGACGAGGTGTTTCTGGACGATGTAGGTGAGGGTCAGCGCCGGGATGATCATCACCACGGCCAGCGCGCACATGCCGCGCCAGTCGATGGTGAACTCGGCCGTGTAGTCGAGCAGCCCGACGGGCAGCGTCTTGGAGTTGACGGAACGGGTCAGCTGCGAGGCCAGCGCGAACTCGTTCCAGCAGGTGAGGAAGGCGAAGATGGCGGCCGAGGCGATGCCGGGACGCGCCAGCGGGAATTCGACCTGCCAGAAGGCCTGCCAGCGCGTGCAGCCGTCGATCTGCGCGGCCTCGGCCAAATCCTTCGGCACCTGGCGGAAAAAGCCGTCGATCAGCCAGATGGTGAAGGGGATGTTCAGCGCCACATAGGCGAGGATCATGCCGAAATGCGTGTCGATGATGCCGAGCCGCGCATAGACGAAGAAGAGCGGCAGCGACATGGCGATGCCGGGCACGGTACGGGTCAGCATCAGGCCGAGGAACATGCCCGACTTGCCACGGAAGCGATAGCGCGCGAAGGCGTAGCCGCCGGCCATGCCGATGGCGACCGCGATCACCGTCGAGGTGACCGAGATGATCAGCGAGTTGCGGAAATAGTCGAGCACCGGAATGCCGCCTTTGCCGATGCCGCTGAACATGGCGACATAGGCGTCGAAGGACAGCTCTTGCGGGATCCAGACCGGCGGCTTGGCCATGATCTCGACTGTGGGCCTGAGCGACGACAGCACGATCCAGATGCCCGGCAGGCAGATCAGCAGCATGGCCAGGAACAGGCCGACACGATGCGCCACGGTCAGCGTGCGGCGGATCAGCCGGGCGGAGGCGTTCTCGTCCATCATCACCACTCCGCGCCGATCTGCGCGCGCGCCGCGGCGAGCTTGTTGTAGAAATACACCGTGAAGGCGATCGACAGCAGGATCGAGAAATAGGCCATGGCGTTGGCCAGCCCCATGCGCGCGTCGCTGTAGGCGGTGCGCCCGACCAGCGTCCACAACAGCTCGGTGCGACCGGCCGGGCCGCCATCAGTCATGATCTTGACGATGTCATAGGCGCGCGCGACGTCGAGCGAACGGATCGTCATGGCGATGTAGGCGAAGGGCATGACGAAAGGCCAGGTCACATAGCGGAAGGTCTGCCAGGGCGTGCAGCCGTCGACGCGGGCCGCCTCGATCGGTTCCTTGGGCATGGCGAGCAGACCGGCCAGGATCAGGATGGCGAAGATCGAGGTCGACGACCAGACTTCGGCAATGGTGATGGCGGTGAATGCGAGGTGGCTTTCGATCAGCCACGGAATGGCGTCTTGGGTGATGCCCAGCGACTGCAGCGCGTTATTCACCAGGCCGATATTGTCGTTGAACATGAATTTGAACTGGAAGCCGACCAGGATCGGCGAGAACATCATCGGGAACATCATCAGCGTGCGCAGGATGCGCTGGCCGCGCGTCGCCTTCTCGACCAGCATAGCCAGGCCGAGGCCAAGCAGCATTTCGAGATTGAGCGCGACGGTGAGCAACAGAACGGTGCGACCGAACGCCCACCAGAAGTCCGGATTGCTGAGGATCGAGATATAATTCCGCAAGCCGACCAGCACGAAGAAGGTCTCGGGCCGGGTCAGGCGGAAGGGCGTGAAGCTGGAATAGAGCGACAAAAGCAGCGGCACGAGCACCACCGCCGCCAGCACGACGAAGGCCGGCAGCAGCAGGAGAATCGGCGCGGATGGCTTCAAGCCCTTCATCGGGATCCTGTCAGCGAGGTGATGTGATCCAGCCGCGGCCGAAACCGAGAATGGGGTATTTTGCGAGGCTACGCGGCCGCCTCCCCGGTTTGCGGGGAGGCGATGCGGGGTGCGGCTGCCTAGAGCTTGCCCGCGTCCTGGAGGATTTGCGTTGCCTTCGCGGCAGCGTCGTCGAGCGCCTGCTTCGACGTCTTGTCGCCGAGGATGGCGGCCTGCAGCTCGGGATAGACGGCGTTGGAGATCTCGATCCATTCCGGCGTCTGCGGCACCGGGAAAGCGTTCTTGGCGGCTTCCTGGAAGGCCTGCAGCACTTCGGTCTTGTACGGATCGGACTTCGCCTGATCGAGATCCCATTCCCAAACCTTGGTTCGGGTGGGCAGCGGGCCGGCCGCGGCCTCCAACTTCTGGCTGTCCTCATTGGTCAGCCACCAGACCAGCGAGGCGGCGGCTTCCTTGTTGGCGCAGTTCTCGGTCACCGAGAAGCCATGCGCACCGGACCAGCCGGAACGCTTGCCGGACGAGCCCTTGGGCTGGACCTTGACGCCGACATTGCCGGCGACCTTGGACGACTTGGGGTCGTTGAAGAAACCGGCCCAGCCCGGCCAGTCGAGGTTGATCGCCACGGTGCCGGAAGCAAAGCCCTGACCGAGATCGTCCCACAGATAGTTGGTGGTGCCGGCCGGAACCGCCTTGGCCTTGTAGAGGTGGACGAACCAGTCGAGCGCCTTGACGCCAGCCTCGGAGTTGAAGGCGGGCTTGCCGTCCTTGTCGAGATATTCGCCGCCATCGGCAACCACCATCTCGTAGAAGCGGCCGTTGATCGCCTCTTCCTTGCCGGCATATTGCGTGCCGTAGAAGTCAGGCGGGCTGGCGAAGAATTCGGCCTGCTGCGCCATCTCGTCGAACGTGTCCGGCGGAGCGAGCTCCTCGCCGTATTTGTCCTTGTAGGTCTTCTTCTTGGCTTCGTCCTGGTAGAGGCTCTTCTGGTAGTAGAGCGCCGAGACGTCGAACTGGGCGCGCGGCAGCATCACCAGCTTGCCGTCCAGCGTGCCGGCGGCGATGTTGGCTGGCACGAAGGCGTCGATCTCTTCCTTCGGCAGCAGCTTGGCGAGATCGGTGTAGATGCCCGGATATTGCGGCGCGAACGAGGTGTGGTTGGAGCCGACGCACCAGGTGATCGAGTTGGAGGCAATGTCCGACTTGATCTCCTTGTCGAGGTCGAAGTGGTTCTTCTTCGACAGGATGTTGACCTTGGCGCCGGTCAGCTTCTCCCATTCGGGAATGCGCTCGTAGAGCTTCTCATATTGCTGGCCGCCAATCAGCTTCGCGTCGATCGTCACGCCCGGAAATTTGCCGGGCAGATCGGCTGAAAACGCCGTGCCGCTCAGCAGCAAGCCGGCCAGGCCGGCGGAAACGCCTGAAAGCAGTCTCGTCATGTTCTCTCCTCCCACGAGCTCGCGGCGACGGCCGGCCGGATGCGCAGCCGATCGCTTAAGCTTCATTCATATGCAAATAGCATTTTCATTGCCGGGTCAAGACGAATGTGCTTTCAGCGGAACGAACTTCATGCATATATGCAGATCGAAATTCACTGGAGGGGCAGGTGGCCGACGAAGAAGACGGGGACCGCTACCGCGCGCCGGCGCTGGACAAGGGGCTGGACATCCTCGAGCTGCTGGCGAGCGTGGACGGCGGGCTGACCCAGGCGGAGATCGCCAAGCGGCTCGACCGCAGCCCGAACGAGTTCTACCGCATGCTCGACCGCCTGGTACGGCGCGGCTATGTCACCAAGATCGACGGCGACCGCTATTCGCTGACGCTCAAGCTTTTCGGGCTGGCGCAATTGCACGCGCCGGTGCGGCGGCTGGTGTCCTACGCGACGCCGATCATGCGGGATCTGGCCGAAACCTCGTGGCAGGCTAATCAATTGGTGGTGTTCGACCGCGGCGCCGCCGTGGTCATCGCCCAGCAGGAAGCGCCGCGCTACTGGGGTATCTCGATCCGGGTCGGCTCGCATATCAGCCTGTTCGACACCGGTTCCGGCCACGTGCTGCTTGCCTTCCGCTCGCCGGAGGAGCGCAAGATGATGATCGCCGAGCATTTGCAGAGCACCGAGCAGCTCAATCTGACGCCCGAGTTCTTCGCCCGCCTCGATCAGGTGCGCGATCGTGGCTACGAGATGATGGCCTCGCTGCAGACCGCCGGCGTCTACAATCTTTCGACGCCGGTGCTCGGACCCGACGGCAGAGCCATCGCGGCGCTGACCATCCCTTACATCACCCTCGTCAACGCCCCTACGGCGCCGGACATCACCCTGACGATCCGGCACCTGCAGGACGCCGCCGCGAGGTTGTCGCAGCTCGCAGGGTCGGATGTGCCGCAATCGTCGTAATTTCTTATTTGAATAATGCATTTTTAGGCGGGATATTGTCTGGTACAAAGGGAGGAGACGCCGCTATGATCATCGACACGCATCTGCACCTCATCGACCAGGCCGCGCTGCGCTACCCGTGGCTGGCCGGCGTGCCGGCGCTGAACCGCGATTTCTCATATCAGGAATACGCCACCGACGCGTTGCGTTCCGGCATCGAGGGCGTGCTGCATATGGAGGTCGATGTCGACCCTGCCGATATCGCAGCCGAAACCGCTTACGTGAAGTCGGTCGCCGGCCGGGCCGGGAGCCTGCTTCGCGGAGCGATCGCCGCCTGCCGGCCGGAGGAGGCCGGTTTCGAAGCCTATCTGGAGACGGTCACGGCGGACCCGTTCATCATGGGTTTCCGCCGCGTGCTGCATGTCGTGCCCGACGATGTCTCGGAAGGGGCGCTGTTTCGCCAGAACATCAAGCGGCTGGCCGGCACCGGCCTGACCTTCGACCTTGTTGTGCTGCCGCATCAGATCCCGAAGGCGATGGCGCTTGCCGATCTCGCGCCCGACGTCCAGTTCGTCCTCGACCATTGCGGCGTGCCCGACATCAAGGGCAATGCCAAGCATCCGTGGCACGAGCATATGGAAGCGATCGCCAAACGGCCCAACGTCACGGCCAAGATCTCCGGCGTCGTCGCTTATGCCGATCCGGCGACTTGGACCGTCGATACGCTCCGGCCCTATGTCGAACACACGATAGGCTCGTTCGGCTGGGACCGGGTGATCTGGGGCAGCGACTGGCCGGTCTGCACGCTGGGCGGCGGGCTGACCACCTGGATCGCCGCCACACACGCGCTGCTGGCCCGCGCGAGCGAGTCGGAGCGGACCCGCCTGCTGTCCGGCAATGCGCGCCGGCTGTGGCGGCTTGGCTGATCGCTTGAGTCAGATCGTCGTCCGCACGTGGCGCTCGCGGCCGTAGAGCGAGACCAGAAGCAGGATGACCAGGCCGAGCGCTGCCTGCACCGTCGACGGGCGGAAGCCGAGGCCGATCAGCAGCGTGTTGATTTCAGTGAGCACCAGGACGCCGGCAATGGTGCCGAGATAGCTGCCGCGCCCGCCGACAAGTGCTGCGCCGCCGACCACGACGGCAGCGATCGTCTGGAAGAGATAGGGCTGGCCGACATCGCCATAGGCCGAGCCGGTGAAGCCGAGCAAAAGCACGCCGGCGACCGCCGCGAAGAAGGCGCTCGCGGCATAGGTGACGATCCACATGCGCAGCGGGTCGATCAGCGCCAGAGGTGCCGCCTCAGGGTTGCTGCCGACCGCGTAGAGGCGGCGCCCATAGGGCGTGCGGGCGAGCACCAGCACGATCAGCGCCGTCAGCATGACGAGGCTGGGCACCAGCAAGGGCACAGGCAAGGGGCCGACCGAGCCGCCGATCGAGACGAAGCTGGACACGGCTTCCGGCGCCGAGCCGGAGGGAAAGCCGCCGGTCCACAACAGCACTGCGCCCTGGACAACCATGCCGATGCCTAGCGTGACGATGAGCGGATGAATGTTGAGCCCGCGCGAGATCAGCCCGTTCAGCGCGCCGATCGCTATCGCAAGAACACCGACGAGACCGCAGACCAGGGCGAAGTTCCAGCCCTGGCCGTAAAGCTGCGCCGCGACGACATTGGCAAAGCCGATGACGAAGGGAATGGAAAGATCGATGCCGCCGAGGATGACGACCAGCGTCTGGCCGACGGAGGCGACCGCGAGCAGCGAGGCGATGACCAGCAGCGCGCGGATGGCGAAAGGCGCCGAATAGCCGGGGATGAGCAGCGTGCCGACGACCTGCAGCAGCAGCGCCATCGCGAAGGCGCCGGCGATGCGGGCGTTGGTGGACTGGAACCAGTTGCTTGTCATCCCGGTCAGCCTTTCCGCCTCGACAGCCGTTCCTGCACCGCTGTCAGCACCACGGCGACGACGAGGATCAGGCCATAGGCGATCTGCAGCACATAAGTCGAAACGTTGAAGGTGGTGAGCAGGCTCTGCAGCAGGAAAATGTCGATGGCGCCGATCGCGGCGCCGCCGAGACCGCCGCGCCCGCCGGCGAGGCTGACGCCGCCGAGCGCCACGGCGGCAATCGCGATCAGCGTGTAGGTCGGGCCGATATTGGGGTCGGCCGAGCCGATCAGCGAGGTGAGCATCAGTCCGGCGGCGGCGGCAAAGAGCCCGGTCAGGACATAGGCAACGAGCCGCACCT
>NZ_RZSB01000179.1:0-9063 GCF_004023285.1 Mesorhizobium sp. M2A.F.Ca.ET.067.02.1.1 | reverse complement strand
ATCTAGTGCATGTCGCCCAAAAGTGCGCAGCGGTTTTGGGAAAACGACATGCATAAAAACAAAGACTTAAAGCGCGTCGCCTGAATCCGCTTCAGCGCGACGCGCTTTATGCCTGCGCCCGCGAAACGCTCGCCCGAAGCACAGGAGGGCAAATCGGGCCGCCATCCGCCCGGCCCGCACAAAAAGTTGACACGATTATTCAGCTATGTGCCAGTCCAGTCTGGAATTGTTCCAAACTATGGGCCATATTCGGCCTTAAGCTAATATTTTCGCGAGGATACCATGCGGCTCACGCGCCAGACCAATTATGCGATGCGCATCCTGATGTATTGCGCCGCAAATACCGACAGGCTGAGCCGCATCCCCGAGATCGCCGCCGCCTATTCGGTGTCGGAACTCTTCCTGTTCAAGATCCTGCAGCCGCTGGTCGAGGCCGGCCTCGTCGAAACCGTGCGCGGCAGGAATGGCGGTGTCAGGCTCGGCCGCCCGGCCGAGCAGATCAGCCTGTTCGATGTCGTGCGCGTAACCGAAGAGAGCTTCGCCATGGCCGAGTGCTTCGAGAACGACGCCGCCGAATGCCCGCTGGTCGACAGCTGCGCCCTGAATTCGGCGCTGCGCGAGGCGCTCAACGCCTTCTTCGCCGTGCTTTCCCGCTACACGATCGCCGACCTGATCGCCGCGCGCCCGAATGTGCGCCACCTGCTGGGCATCGACCTGCTGGAGCAGCGCGCGCCTGCAGCCTAGGCGGCGGACTGCGGCAACACGAACGGCACGCTTCCTTCGGGCAGCGCGCCGACCTGCAGCCTGCAGTCGAACACCTGTTCGATCAGTTCATCGTTCAGCACATCCACCGGTGCACCGGCTGCCGCCAGCTGGCCACGAGAGAGCACGAAAATCCGGTCGGCATACATCGCCGTCAGATTGAGGTCGTGCAGGATCGCCACCACGCCGCCGCCGCGCCGGGCGAAATCGCGCGCGATGTTCATGATGATGAGCTGGTGCTTGACGTCGAGGCTGGAGACAGGCTCGTCGAGGAAGAGATAGCGCGGCCGCCCTTCCAGCACCGGCGCCCAGACCTGGCAGAGCACGCGGGCAAGCTGCACGCGCTGCTGCTCGCCGCCGGAAAGCTCCTGGTAGAAGCGGCCGGCAAAGCCGTCGAGATCGACCCGCGCCAGCGCCCGCTCGGGCAAACGCGCATCCTCGCCAGGCAGCACGCCGGAGCGTCCGCCGATCAAGCCGAGACGCACGATCTCGCGCACGGTGAACGGGAAGGACAGCGCCGTGGCCTGCGGCAGCACGGCGCGCAGCGTGGCGGCCTCGACCGGCTTCATGGCCGACAGATCGCGGCCGTTGAGGGTGACGGTGCCGGTATAGGCGAGCTCGCCGGTCAGCGCCTTGAGCAAGGTCGTCTTGCCGGACCCGTTCGGCCCCACGATCGCCGAGACCTCTCCGGGCCGCGCCACGAAATCGACATGCGAGACGATGCGCTTGCCGCCGATCGTCACCGAAATGTCGCGCGCTTCGATCATGGCAAGCTCACAGATCAATGACGCCGCGCTTGCGCAGCAGGATCCACAGGAAGAACGGCGCGCCGGCCACTGCGGTGACGATCCCGATCGGCAGCTCGGCCGGCGCGACGATGGTGCGGGCGACCGCGTCGGCAATAAGCAGCAGCGATGCGCCGAGCAGCGCCGAGGCCGGCAGCAAATAGCGGTTGTCCGGTCCGATCGCCAACCGCAGGACATGCGGCACGACGATGCCGATGAACCCGATGCCGCCGCTGACCGCGACCGAAGCGCCGACCGCCGCCGACACCCCGACTATCGCGATGTATTTCAACCGCTGCACCGGGATGCCGAGATGGCCTGCGGTCGCCTCGCCCAACGCCAGCGCGTTGAGGCCGCGCGACAGGAATGGCATTGCGGCCAGCGCCAGGATGATCACCGGCCCGACGGTGCCGATCTTCGGCCAAGTCGCGCCGGCCAGCGAGCCGAGCTGCCAGAAGGTCAGGTCGCGCAGCTGCCGGTCGTCGGCCATGAAGATGAGGACGCCTGTCAGCGCCATGGCAAGGGCGCTGATGGCGATGCCGGCAAGCAGCATCGTGGCGACCGAGGTCCGTCCCCGGCGCGTGGCGATGGCATAAAGCAGCAACGTCACCGCGAGCCCGCCGAAGAACGCCGCGAGCGGCAGCGCAAGCGTGCCGAATGCGAGCGTGAAGGGCGCAAGCCATGTGGTGCCGAGCACGATGATCGCCACAGCGCCGAGGCTGGAGCCGGCGGAAACGCCGATCAAACCGGGATCGGCAAGCGGATTGCGGAACAGGCCCTGCATCACCGCGCCGCAGACGGCGAGCGCGGCGCCGATCAGCACGCCGAGCAGCACGCGCGGCATGCGGATGTCATAGACGATCAGCTGGTCGCGCGCGGCAAGCGCCGCATCCGCCGGCGCGGCCCCGGTGAACCAGTCGCGAATGACGCGAACGGCGGACGCATCCGAAGCGCCCGACGTCAGTGACAGGAACACCGAAAGGGTCAGCGCCAGGCACAGGAGCGCGATGGCGACCCTTGCCCGCGCCGAGCGATCGCCCTCGGCCGCCATCACCCTGCCCACAGCTGCTATGGACTGTTCGGCCATCGCCGCTCAGTCCGTGACCTGGTTGCCATAAAGCGCCACAGCAAGATCGTGGATCGCTTCCGCTGTCCGCGGGCCGAAGCCGAGCAAATAGCCGCCCCACATGCTGATCATCTTGCGGTTCGTGCCTGCCGGGGTCGATGCGACAGCAGGATTGGCGAACAGCTCGTCTTCCGAGATCGGCGGCCCGCCGCCTTTCATCGTCAGGATGACATCCGGCTTGGCGCTGACGATCGCCTCGTCCGTCATCCCCTTGTAGCCGGAAAAGCCCTCGACCGCGTTGACCGCACCGGCAAGCTTGATGATGCCGTCGGCCGCGGTGTCGCTGCCGGCGGCAAGGATCTTGCCGCCTTGGGTCGACAGCACGAACAGCACGCGCTTGCGGTCCTTGATCGAGGCCGTCTGCCTTTCGGCGGCCGTCAGCTTCGCGTCCGTCTCAGCGGCGAGCTTCTCGGCCATGGCCTCAACCCCCAGCGCCTTGCCGACGATGCGGATCTTTTCGAGGATGCCCTCATGGTTGAAGTGATCCGGCACCTCGATGAAAGGCACGCTCGATTTCTTCAGCACGTCGACCGCTTCTTTCGGGCCGCTGCCCTGCAGCGCCAGGATTCCGGTCGGATTGACCGACAGGACACCCTCGGGCGACAGCGCGCGCATGTAACCGACATCCGGCAGCGTCGCCGCCGCCTCGGGATAGGTGCTGGTCGAATCGCGGGCCACGAGACGGCCCTCCTCGCCGAGCGCGTAGAGGATCTCGGTGATCGAGCCGCCTATGGAGGCGATCCGCGAGGCGTCCGAAAAGACGGTCGTGCCTTCTTCCGCCTTGGCAGGCTGCATAGCGAGGGCAAGCAGGACACCGAGCATCGGCGTAAGCGCCGCGCGGAAACTGAGAACAAAGCGCATTGGGTCCTACCTTATGCAGCGGTGGGGCTGGGAATGCGCGGTAGGTTCTCGGCCAGGAAACGCCAGTCTTCCCGCTCGCCTTCGCCTTCATGGCGCTTGCCGAAGAACTGGATGATCATGCTGCCATTGGCATCGTAGGCCTCCAGCGAGGTGACATGGCCGTCCTTGGTCGGCTTGCGCACCGCCCAGACTTCGTGGATGTGGTCGGTCCTCAGATGCAGATGGAAGGTCTCGTCGAGCACATTGATCCATGGTCCCATCGGCTTGACCGACTTGATCGGGCCGGAATGGATCTGGATGCAGCCGCGGTTGCCCACGAAGCACATGATCGGCATCCCGCCTGCAGCGGCGTGATGGAACATGGCGCTTACCGCATCATTGTCGAGCAGCCAGGCATAGTCCTGCCCCACCATACGCACCGCCTCGCGACGGCTGAGCTTCAGCGTCTTCAGCATGCCGAAGAACTGATGCACATCGGTCAACCGGCTCCAGCGGTCGCGTAGGTCGCCGATCGAGGCGACCGAACCCTGCGCCTCGCCCTCCCCTTCCGCGGCGCTTGGGAGGATCGCGACGGTCGGCTCCTGGTTCGACGATTCGAGGCTCGCCACCAGCTTCTGGTAGGCATAGAGGCTGGATGCGGGCTTCAGATGCACCTTGTGCACCGCCTCGCCCGCAGCGTCAAAGAACTGCAGGCTGCGGCGGATTTCGTCACCCTCGCGCTTCTCGACGGCAAAGCCATGCGCCCAGACCTTCGGGAAGATGCGTAGGTCGATGTTTTCGCCAAGCACCATGGCGTTGTGGTTGCCGGTCACGACCTTGTCGTACACGCCGATCTTCTCGTGCACGGCGCTTTCGTTGCGGGTCAGCGCCATCACCTCGCCGACCGCCTCGAGGCCGGTCAGAAGGTCGTTGACGCGCGGCTCGACTCGCACCGCGCCGATGCCGCAATGCGCCGCGACCAGTTCCGCTTCCGAAATGCCCAATTGCGCCGAGAGATCGCGCTCCCGCATTTTCGGATTTTCTTCTCGCGCCCGCCGGATTTCCTCCGGCGACGGCTTAACGCGCTGGTCCATGTCGTCCACCTGTATTGCCTGATGTTCGTCTATCGCCCGCCGATGGCGGTCACTTGTTGAGGATCAGCTTGCCCTGGCGGGTGATCTTCAGGCGGTAGAGCGCGCCATGATGCTCGATGCCGATCTCATGCTCGCCCTGGAACAGCGTGTTGCTGGAGAGCGTCCTCACCGCCAGCGGCACCCGTTCGTAACGCATCTGCGTCTCTTCCGGGCGGCGGACGCGATAGCGGAAATCGTTGGGATTGTGCGTGTTCATCGGGTCGGTCCCTTTCCTCTGACGGCCACCGTGGCCGCAGCCTCATAAAATGCCGATTCAATTCTTGACTCGAATAATCATGTTTACTAGTCAGTGCATTACCGGACTAAATGAGTCAACATTTAAGACGCCGGACGTGATCAAAAATGAGAGCGAGCCATTGGCCAGCCAGCTACGAGCCTGAAAATCTGGAGTTGGGGCATGGGGTTGGTGACTTGGGGACGAACGGGCCTGGCGGGCGAGAACGCGGGTCCGAGCTTCCGATCGATGGCGAGCGGCATTGCCATCTTAATGGCCGGAGCGGCGGCGATCGCGCTCAGCGTATCGGCGGCAAAAGCGCAACAGGCCACGCAGCCAGCGACCAGCCAGCAGGCCGATCAGAAAAAGAAGGCTGACGAGAAGGCCGCCGCCGAAGGAACCTTGCTCGACAAGATCCTCGTTATCAGCCGCACCGGCGAAACGGCGATCCAGTCGCTGGCCTCCGCCAGCCATGTCGACCAGGAGCAGCTCGACCGCCGCATGGCGACCACGCCCAACGAAATGCTGCTCGGCGTGCCCGGCGTCGCCGTGCAGGCCGACGCGCGCCGCGTCTCTTCCAGCATCAACATCCGCGGCCTGCAGGATTTCGGCCGCGTCGCGGTCATCGTTGATGGCGCCAGGCAGGATTTCCAGCGCTCGGACCACGGCACGCAGTCGACCTTCTATGTCGATCCTGAGCTCATCAAGTCGGTCGACGTGATCCGCGGTCCGGTCGCCAACACCTACGGCTCCGGCGCCATCGGCGGCGTCGTCTTCTTCGACACCAAGGACGCCGCCGATTTCCTCAAGCCGGAAGAGACCTGGGCCGGCTCGCTGACCGGACGCTACGAGAGCAACGGCAAGGGCTGGACCCCCAGCGCCACCGGCGCCTACCGGATCAACGACAACTGGGATGTTCTCGGCAACATCGTCTACCGCGACTATGGCGACTATAAGAACGGCGGCGGCGACACCGTTGCCGGCACCGGTTTCGATGTGCTGAGCGGCCTGCTCAAGACCACCATACGCCCGACCGAAAACAGCGAATTGAAGCTTGGCTGGGTCGGCTCCAAGGATGGCTGGACCGAGACCAGCGGCGGCGTGCCCGCCAACGACGTCGACCTCAAGTCGAACACCTTTACCGCCCGCTACAACATAACCGACGATGCCAAGAGCTGGCTCGACCTCCACATCAACGCTTCCTACAACAAGACAGTTCTCGACCTGACGACACTCACCGCGCAGAACCGCTTCGATCCGACCACCGGCCTGCCCGTGATGCTGCCGCCCGGCTCGCTGTCGACCTTCGATGTCGGCACGACCGGCATCGACATCTGGAACACCTCGCGCTTCGAGACGGCGAGCGTCGCGCATGAGCTGACCTATGGCGGCGACTGGGTTGGCGACGATGTCGATACCGGCGGCAGCGCCGGCGGCGACAGTTTTTATACACCGTCGGGCAAGCGCAACGTCTCCGGCGCCTACATCCAGGACAAGCTGACCTGGGAATGGCTCGAGGTCACTGGCGGCCTGCGCTACGACAACTACAGCCTGAAGGACGATACGAACGAGACCTCCGGCGACAGGGTTTCGCCGCGCATCACCGTCGGCGTCTCGCCCTTCGAAAGCGCCGGCCTGGCAGGCCTGCAGTTCTACGGCACCTATGCGGAAGGTTACCGCTCACCCTCACTGACCGAGACGTTGATCAGCGGCAACCATCCGGCCGGCGTCAGCTTCCCGTTCCTGCCCAACCCGAACCTGAAGCCCGAGACCGGCAAGACCGTCGAGTTCGGCGTCAACTACAAGCAGAACGACATCATCGAGGGCGGCGACGCGCTGCGGCTCAAGGCCGCCTATTTCAACAACAATGTCGACGACTACATCGACGGCGTGACGCTCTCGCCCTTCGACCCGACCAGCGGCTGCCCGTTCGGCCCGGGCATTCCGATCTGCTTCCAGTACCAGAACTTCGCCAAGGCCAAGATCAACGGCTTCGAGCTGGAAAGCGTCTACGACGCCGGCTGGGGCTATGCCGGCCTGTCGGCCTCGGTCATCAACGGCCACACCATCTCCTATGAGGGCGAGCGCGCTGATCTTGCCACCATCCCCTCCTCGCAGGTGACGGCGCAGCTCGGCTTGCGCTTCCTCGAGGACAAGCTGACCGTCGGCGGCGAAGTGCAGTATAACGGCAAGCCCAAGGGCAATCCGGTGGCTAAGGACTTCACACTGGTCAATGCCTTCGCCAGCTACCAGGCGACGGACAATCTCAAGCTCGACTTCCGCGCCGACAATCTGTTCGACGTCAAATACACCAACCCGCTCAACGGAAGCACGACCGCCGTCCTTTACGAACCCGGCGTCACGCTGAAGCTCGCGGCAACCATGCGCTTTGGAGGCTGAGCGAGACATGAAACGCTTGATGACATCCTTTCGTCTGCTGACCTCGACGTTCGCGATGTCGCTTGCGATGGTGCCGGCGTGGGCCCAGTCCGCGCCGGCCGCTGCCTCAGCTCCGGCTCTCAGCCTCGAGCTCAATGCCGCGCAGCCTTCGGAAAAAGGCTGCCGGCTGACCTTCGTTGTCAACAACGCGCTCGGCGCCGACCTGTCCAAGGCGGCTTTCGAGATCGCGCTGTTCAATGAGGCGGGCGTCGTCGACCGCCTCACCGTGCTCGATTTCAAGGACCTGCCGGCCGGCAAGACCAAGGTCACCCGCTTCGACCTTGCCGGCGCCGACTGCGGTAAGCTCAGCCGCGTGCTGATCAACAGCGCGACCGAATGCGCCGGCAGTGGCGTCGACCCCGCGGCCTGCATGCGCGCGTTGAAGACCTCGACCAGGACCGCCATCGCTTTCGGGGTCTGACAGGCTGTGGGCTTCGAACCGGCACGCAACGCCTTTGTACAAGCGCCGGCCGGCATAGGCCTGGCGCTGCTTGCGGTAACCGATCTTGATTTGACCGATCTTGATTTGACAAGGACGCGTCGCTTGCCGCAGGTCTCCTCGCGAGCCATGCAGGACATCGACCCCCTCCCCGACGCCGACAGCGAACCGGCGATCCCGCCGGCCGAGTCGCTCGCGCAGCGACGTCAGTCGGCGCAAGACCGCAAATGGCCGGTGGCGATTGTCGCCTCCGGCTTGCTCCATGTCGCCGCCGCGGCGGCGTTTTTCATCGCGCCCGCCGGAACATTCGACCCCCTGGACGCGATCCAGGCCGAGGGCAGCAGCCAGGCAGGCGCCGACGCCCAGGGCAGCGCCCTCAATGACGCGATGTCCGGCGCGGTGGATGTAACCTTGGTGGCGGACCCGCAGCCGGTTAAGCGCCAAGCAGTCCAGGCCACTCCGCCGGCTGAAGCGCCGCAACCGGCCAGCCAACCTGTAACGCCTCAGCCTCCGGCAGAAGCCGCCCAGGAGCCTGCTTCCACGCCCGATATCCTGACGGCCGCCACAGCGCGCCAAGACGATCAGAGCGTGCCCATGGCCGCCGAACAGGCGCCTGCGATCGAGCCGCAAAGCGCCGACGCGTCGCCTGCCGAACCCGAACACCCACCAGCCCCGGCCGCAACGTCGAGCGCACCGGCAGGATCAGGCCAACCCGTTGAGACGCGCGGCACGGAAACAGCGGATGGCGACGCACGCAATGCGCCGACCATCGCCAGCAAGGGTAAGATGAAGGCCGCAGCCGGCAATGCCCTGGAATCCCGCTACAGCGGCGAAATTCAAAAGAGGCTCGCCCGCGCCAACCGCCGCGTTTCGAAATCGGTCCAGGCAAAGGCCCGCAACAACGCCAGGGTGGTTTTCGTGGTCGCGGCCGACGGCAGCATAAGCGACCTGCAGCTCGCCGAAAGTTCCGGCTCCGCCGAGCTCGATCAATTCGCTTTGGCTCTGGTGCGCAAGCAGGCACCGTTCCCTCCCATTCCACCCGAGACGGGAAGATCAAGTTGGGTGTTCAAAGCGCGGATCGGTCCCTTTTGAGACCCGGTTGAAGCCATCCTGAACGCCACAATTCATGCAATTCGAAAGGAAACCAATGTACATCGCCATGAACCGCTTCAAGGTCCAGAACGGCTCTGAGGAAGCCTTCGAGGACGTCTGGAAAAACCGCGATTCCAGCCTCTCCGAAATGAAGGGTTTCAGGGAATTCCACCTGCTGCGCGGGCCGGTCAACGAGACCGAAGGCTACACGC
>NZ_RZSB01000178.1:0-9077 GCF_004023285.1 Mesorhizobium sp. M2A.F.Ca.ET.067.02.1.1 | reverse complement strand
CGCCGGAACTGTTTGCCGCGCTCGACGCCCGGGGCATCGAGCGCCGCTTCGTCACGCTGCATGTCGGCGCCGGCACCTTCCTGCCGGTGAAGGCCGACGACACGGCCGACCACAAGATGCATGCGGAGACCGGCTCGGTAAGTGCCGAGACGGCGGCGGCGCTCAACGCCGCCAAGGCGCGGGGAGGGCGGATCATCTGCGTCGGCACGACATCGCTGCGGCTTCTGGAGAGCGCGGCTCGCGCGGACGGCAGGATCGAGCCCTGGTCCGGACCGACCGACATCTTCATAACGCCCGGCTATCGCTTCCGCACGGCCGACATGCTGATGACCAATTTCCATCTGCCGCGCTCGACACTGTTCATGCTGGTCTCGGCCTTCAGTGGGCTGGAGACGATGCGCTCGGCCTATGCGCATGCCATCGAGAACCGCTACAGGTTCTATTCCTATGGCGACGCCAGCCTGCTTTACCGAGCGGAGACGAGCGATGGACGGTGATCTCAACGGCATGGACCGCAATAGGCTGATCGCGGAAGTGAGGAAGCTGCGCGCCGGCATCCGCGCGCATCGCGACACGACCGGGCATGATCTGTGCTGGCATCATCCCGACCTCTGGGACCTTTTGCCGGAAAAGACCGAGCCGTCGATCGCCGTGCCGCCATGGCCGAAATTCATGCACGGCTGCATCCGCTACCGGCAGTCGCTCGACGAGCAGGCGCCCGATGCGCCGGTGCACGACAAGGAATTCAATGGCTGAGACTTTTTCCTTCAAGGTGCTTGCCAACGACGGCAAGGCCAGGCGCGGTCTTGTCTCGATGCCGCGCGGCGAAATCCGCACGCCGACCTTCATGCCGGTCGGCACCGGCGGCACCGTCAAAGCCATGTATATGGACCAGGTGCGCGGCGTCGGCGTCGACATCATTTTGGGCAACACCTACCATCTGATGCTGCGGCCAGGCGCCGAGCGCGTAGCCAGGCTCGGCGGCCTGCACGAGTTCGCGCGCTGGCCGCATCCGATCCTGACCGACAGCGGCGGCTTCCAGGTCATGTCGCTGTCGAAGCTCCGTAAACTGACCGAACAGGGCGTCACCTTCCGCTCGCATATCGATGGCGCACCTTATGAAATGTCGCCGGAGCGGTCGATCGAGATCCAGGGACTGCTCGATTCCGACATCCAGATGCAGCTCGACGAATGCACAGCGCTTCCGGCCAAACCTAAGGAGATCGAGCGCGCCATGGAATTGTCGCTGCGCTGGGCCGAGCGCTGCAAGATTGCGTTCGGCGATCAGCCGGGCAAGGCAATGTTCGGCATCGTCCAGGGCGGCGACAGCGCGCCGATGCGCGTGCGTTCGGCGCAGGCGCTGAAGGCGATGGATCTGAAAGGCTATGCCGTCGGCGGGCTGGCGGTCGGTGAGCCGCAGTCGGTGATGCTGGAGATGCTCGACATCACCTGCCCGGAATTGCCGGCCAACAGACCGCGCTATCTGATGGGCGTCGGCACGCCGGACGATATATTGAAATCGGTAGCCCGCGGCATCGACATGTTCGACTGCGTGATGCCGACGCGGGCCGGCCGGCATGGCCTCGCCTATACGCGCCGCGGCAAGGTCAATCTCAGGAACGCCCGCCATGCCGACGATCCGCGGCCGCTCGACGAGGAAAGCGATTGCCCTGCGGCGCGCGATTACTCGCGCGCCTATCTGCATCACCTGGTGCGCTCGCAAGAGTCGCTCGGAGCGATGCTGCTGACCTGGAACAACCTGTCCTATTATCAGAAGCTGATGCAGGACATCCGGGCAGCCATCGAGGCGCAGGCTTTTGAAGCGCGCGCCGCCGAGATCGCCGAAGGCTGGGCGAGGGGCGACATCCAGGCGATATAAAGCGCGTCGCAGTCCTTCGGATTCGCTCGATGCGCTTCAGGTCTTTGACTTACGCATGTCTTTATCCCGAGACCGGTTCCCACTGTCGGGAGACATGCTCTAGCCGCTGGTCCCGCCGATTGACGGACGTTCTGCCTGGGAGCAGAATCTTGTCTTGAGGGATCAGCCATGGCTGTGACGTTCGATTTCGCCGGCAAGACGGCGATCGTGACCGGTGGGTCGAGGGGCATCGGCAAGGCCGTGGCCATGCAACTGGCGCGATCGGGATGCGACGTCTGGATATGGGATGCCGATCCAGCGCCACTCGACGGAACCCGCAGCCAAACGGTGGATGTAACCAAGGCAGGCGATATCGGAAAAGCCCTGAGCGAAGTGATCGCCGAGAGCGGCCGGGTCGATATTCTCGTTAACAATGCGGGCTATCTCGGGCCCTATCGCAGCTTCGAGGCTTTCGAGCCGGCCGAGTGGCAGCGCATCATCGGAGTCAACCTCATCGGCACGTTTGAGGTCACACATCAGGTTCTGCCGTTCATGCGCAAGACCGGCAGCGGCCGCATCGTCAATATGGGGTCGCTGGCCGGCAAGGAGGGATTGCCCAATCTTGCAGCCTATTCGGCGGCGAGCGCAGGTATCATCGCTTTCACCAAAGCCTTGTCGCGCGAAGTTAATGACACCGATATTCGCGTCAATTGCGTCGCGCCGGGGCCGATCGATACCGAACTTATCAGGCGACTTGGCAATCAAGTCGTCAGCGACATGATCGGCGCAAGTCCGCTCAAGCGCCTTGGCGCAGTCGACGAGGTCGCGGCGCTGGTGCTGTGGCTTTGCTCCGATGCCGTCAGCTTCAACACGGGCGCGGTATTCGACATGTCCGGCGGCCGGGCTCGCTACTGAACACCGGTTTATGTCCTGAGGCGACCCGAGACCCTCAAGCCTCCGCTTGAGGGCGCGAACCATTTTGAAACGACTGCGATTGTATAGATTGCCGGGATGATTTCAGGCAAAGGCGCAGACCTTGCTCGTCTCGGAACAAGCCTCGGTGTCGGGTGAGGCACAAACCAGCCGTGCTAGCGGCTCCCGCGAGCCTGCAGCCGCCGTCTAACAATGGACTGGAGCGGCCGTCGCGGTCATCGGGGTGGCCGGCCTCGTTCTGCGGGTGCTCGGCGCGCGGGGGTACTACGCAGCGATGGTGGACAGAATGACGCGTGACGGCGCGGCGAATTACGCCACCAACCAGGAATTCCGGACCGTGATGACCGTCGATTATTTTGCCAAACGCCTTGGGCGCCAGGCATCGTTTGTCTCCGTAAACAAAATATGCGACGAGCGTCCGTCCTGGCTGATCTCCGAGGGGCCTATCGACCGGCAGCCGCATATGTCGAGGCCGTGCCGACCTGCAGGTCGGCCTATGAGCGTGTCGACGCCTCGACGAGCTGGGGTCTTTCGGGCCTGGCCTGGACATTGTATCAGCGCCGGGATTGAGAGTGGGCCCGGCCAAATTCCGGCCGTCGCGCGCCTTTCCGGAATTGCTCAGGTGCTGACCGAGGTCGAGGCGCGTAGGCTGCAGCCGGTGATCTTGAAACTGCCATCCGCCTGCAGCTGCAGCGTATAGACAGCCTCGTAATCCTTGCCGTCGGGCCCGACGATCAGCACCTGCTGGACGATCGAACCGGGCCTGGTCTGCTCGGCCCTGCCGAAGGAATAGGATTGGGGCTTTCGCACCGGCGCGTAGCCGTTGGTCACCATGTTCATGAAGGTGTCGACGGTCGGAAAGATCTGCTTCACATTGGGCGCGGCGAAACTGTAGGCGGCGGCGCCGTCACTGGCGATGAACGCCTTCAACTGGCTGTCGATAACCGTCTGCGCGGCCTTGACCTCCGCATCGTCGGCCAAGGCAAGCGAGGTCATCAGCATTGGAACAAGAGCTAACGCGAACAGTGCTCGGCGCATGGGCTGTCTCCCGGGAAATCGCCTGGCGAACGACTCTAACATACGCGTCGCGGCAGGGCGTGGTTTCACCGAGCTGCAAAGATTTCGTCATTTCAGCCTCGAGGGGCGGGATCGGCCACTCTTTGAGCTGCGCGGCGCGTGAAGCTTGAAAGCCGGGCGGCAGTCTGCCACAAGGACCGCTATTCACGATGCAGGCGGCAGGACCGGGCAATGAAGGCATTTTTCGTGCAGATCAAGTGCGACCTCGGTAAGGCCTATGAGGTCGCCAGCGCGCTTGCCGACGCCGAGATCGCCTCCGAGATCTACTCGACCGCCGGCAATTACGACCTGCTCGCCAAATTCTACGTCGACGACGAGGAAGACGTCGGTCACTTCGTCAACGAGCGGGTACAGATCCTGCCCGGAATCAAGGACACTTTCACCATCGTGACCTTCCGGGCGTTCTGACCGGTCGGGCGATGCCCCGCCGGCAAGCAGGGGCTGACCCGACCTTGCCGCCTGTGCCTTAAATTTAGGCAATTTGCATAGAGTGGCCGTCACGGCTTCCTAAATCATCGATTGCGCTTGATTTTCTCCGGCGAGGCCAGTGAAATGGTCTCAGAGGGGAGTACTCGATTGGCAGCCTTCGATGAAATGCTTCCGGAAGTTTCCGGATTGAGAAGACCTTATGAGGCTTATGATCGCTGGCTGAAGGAGCAGGACCCGGCCAGGCTTACCCAGAAAATGCAGGACGCCGAGCGTGTCTTCCGCAAGACGGGTATCACCTTTGCAGTCTATGGCGAGCAGGAAGCTTCCGAGCGGCTGATCCCTTTCGACATCGTGCCGCGCATCCTCTCCGGCCACGAATGGCGCCGGCTGACGCAAGGCATCGAGCAACGCGTGCAGGCGCTGAACGCCTTTCTCGACGACATCTATCACCGCCAGGAGATTCTGCGGGCCGGGCGCGTGCCGAGGGATCTCGTTGCCAGGAACGAAGCCTTCCTGCCCGAGATGATCGGGGTGAAGCCGCCTGCCGGCGTCTACACCCATATCATCGGCGTCGACATCGTGCGCATATCGGAGAACGAGTTCTACGTGCTGGAGGACAACGCCCGCACGCCGTCCGGCGTCTCCTACATGCTGGAGAACCGTGAGACGATGATGCAGCTCTTTCCGGAGCTGTTCCAGAAGATCAAGGTGCGGCCGGTCGAGAATTATCCGCAGCTCCTGCGCCGGTCGCTCGCAGCGGTGCGGCCGCAAAGCGCCAAGGGCGCGCCGACAATCGCGGTGCTGACGCCAGGCTCCTACAACTCGGCCTATTTCGAACATGCCTTCCTCGCCGACCAGATGGGCGTGCAACTGGTGGAGGGGCAGGATCTGCGGGTCGTTGACGGCCACGTCGCGATGCGCACGACCGAAGGCTACAAGCAGATCGACGTGCTCTATCGGCGCGTCGACGACGCCTTCCTCGATCCGCTGACTTTCCGCCCGGACTCCGCACTCGGCGTGCCGGGCATCATGGATGTCTACCGCGCCGGCAACATCACCATCGCCAATGCGCCTGGCACCGGCATCGCCGACGACAAGGCGATTTATTCCTACATGCCGGAGATCGTCGAGTTCTACACCGGCCGCAAGGCCATTCTCGGCAACATCCCGACCTGGCGCTGCTCGGAGCCGGACAGCCTCAAATATGTGCTCGAGCACATCAGCGAGCTGGTGATCAAGGAAGTGCACGGCTCTGGCGGCTACGGCATGCTGGTCGGCCCGGCCGCAACCAAGAAGGAATGCCAGGAGTTCGCCAAGAAGCTGCAGGCGAAGCCTTCGAACTACATCGCCCAGCCGACGCTGGCGCTGTCGACCTGTCCGATCCTGACCGAAAAGGGCCTGTCGCCGCGCCATGTCGATCTTCGGCCTTACGTGCTGGTTTCGGACCGAATCCAGATCGTGCCGGGTGGGCTAACGCGTGTTGCCCTCAAAGAGGGTTCTCTGGTGGTCAATTCCTCACAAGGCGGCGGCACCAAGGATACGTGGGTACTCGACGACTAGAGCGGTGAATGGTGAACGGTAAAATGGTGAATGGTCAGATGCCTAGTTACGAGAGGATGGCAATGACGAAGTGTTGCTGGGTACTACTCACTATTCACCATTCACTATTCACCATTCACTAGGCAAATCCACATGCTTCTTGGCCGCACCGCAAACGGTCTCTACTGGATGAACCGCTATATAGAGCGGGCCGAAAACATGGCGCGCCTCGTCGATGCCGGCCTGCGCATGGCGCTGACGCGCACGCAGAACGCGTCAGAGGAATGGAATTCGGTGCTGCTCAGCGCCGGCTCCGACTATGCGTTCTCACAGAAATACCAGGACTATACCGCTGCCAACGTCTCCGACTTCCTGCTGCGCGACACCTCGAACCCGTCGAGCACGATGTCGTCGATCGAGACGGCACGCAACAATGCCCGCATGGTGCGAACGGCGCTGACGCGCGAGACCTGGGAAAGCATCAACGAAGCCTGGATGTCGCTGAAGCGCATGCTGGCGAGGCCGATCGACGAGCGCGACCTGCCGACGGTGCTCGATGCCATCAAGCGCGAGACGGCTCTGATCCGCGGCTCGTTCTACGGCACGATGCTGCGCAACGAAATCTTCGATTTCTCGCAGCTCGGCACCTATGTCGAGCGCGCCGACAACACGGCGCGCATCCTCGACGTGAAGTATTATGTGCTGTTGCCTTCGCTGTCTTGGGTCGGCTCGACGCTGGACAATTACCAGTGGGAGTCGATCCTGCGCTCGGTGTCGGCGCATCGCTCCTATCGCTGGGTTTATGAGGCCGACTACAAGCCGACGAATATCGCGGACTATCTGATCCTCAATGTGCGCATGCCGCGCTCGCTGACCTTCTGCTATCGCTTCCTCGGCGAGCACCTGAAATTCCTCGCCGACGACTATGGCGAGCGCCATGCTTGCCACGCCACGGCCGAGAAGATTCAGGCGCTGCTCAATAGAGGCTCGATCAAGGACATATTCGATCACGGCCTGCACGAGTTCCTGGCCGAGTTCATTCGCGACAACACCAGGCTGGGCGACGAGATCGCCCAGGATTACCGGTTCCATTGAGCGGGGCTGAGGGCGGGCGTCATGCGGCTCAAGATCACCCATCGCACCGAGTACCGCTACGATGCGCCGGTGCAATATCTGCTGCAGCGGCTGCGCCTGCTGCCCCTGAGCGGGCGTACGCAGACCGTCGGCTCCTGGGCGATCAAGGTCGAAGGCGCACGCGAGGAGGTGCGCTTTACCGATCATTTCGGCAACGACACGCGGCTGGTGAGCGCTGAGAGCGGCCACACCGCCATCGTCGTCGAGGCGCGGGGAGAGGTGACGACGCATGACACGGCGGGCGTGACGGGCCCGCATCAAGGCTACGCGCCGCTCTGGCTGTTCGCGCAGCAGACGCCGCTCACCGCCGCCGGCGACGGTATTCGTGAACTGGCCGGCAAGGTCGGGCAGGGGACGGAGATCGAGCGGCTCCACGCGCTGATGGGCGCGATCCGCGAACGTGTTGCCTACAAGCCAGGCGCGACCAGCGTCGTGACGCCGGCCGAAGAGGCCCTGGCGCTCAAATCAGGCGTCTGCCAGGACCACAGCCATATCTTCATCGCCGCGGCCGTCGCGCTTGGCTTTCCGGCCCGCTATATAAGCGGCTATCTGATGATGGATGCCGACGTCGAGCAGGCCGCCAGCCATGCCTGGGCCGAGGCCTATGTCGTGGGGCTCGGATGGGATGCCTTTGATCCGGCCAACGGTATTTCTCCCGACGACCGCTATGTGCGGGTGGCGACGGGGCGCGACTATCGCGACGCCTCGCCTGTCTCGGGGATACTGCTGGGGCAGGCGCAAGAGAAGCTTGCCGTCACCGTCACGGTAGAGCAGTAATTTCCGACGAGATTCGCTGTTAAAGAAGAATCATGACCTATTGCGTCGGCCTCAAGATCGATCGCGGGCTCGTGTTCATGTCGGACACGCGCACCAATGCCGGCATGGATTCGATCTCGACCTTCAAGAAAATGCACGTCTGGGAAGAGCCTGGCGAGCGCGTGATCGTGCTGATGTCGGCGGGCAACCTGGCCACGACGCAAGCCGTGGTCAGCCTGCTCGACGAGCGCAACAAGGCCGTTGGCGACCGTCATCCGAAGCTGCTCGAGACGCCGTCCATGTACCAGACGGTGCGGCTCGTCGGCGATACGGTCAAGGAAGTCATCGAACATGCCTCGCCGAACGGCGACAAGGCGGATTCCTACTTCAACGCCTCCTTCATCCTGGGCGGCCAGATCAAGGGCAGTCCGCCCAGGCTGTTCATGATCTACCCGGAAGGCAATTTCATCGAGTCGACCGATGACACGCCTTTCTTCCAGATCGGCGAGACGAAATACGGCAAGCCGATCATCATCCGTGCCTATGACCGGACAATGGGCCTGGCCGAAACGGTGAAGCTGCTTCTGGTGTCCTTCGACTCGACGCTGAAATCGAACCTTTCGGTCGGGCTGCCGCTCGATCTGCTGTTCCTGGAGAACGACAGCTTCAAGGTCGGGCTCAACAGGCGCATCGGCCAGGACGATCCCTATTACCGCACCATATCCGACGGCTGGTCGAACGCCTTGAAGGCGGCCTTTGCCAGCCTGCCGGATTTTCCCGGTTAGGGTCCGCACGTCGCGGCCGGTTGGGCATTTAGCTGGCTTACCCGCTGCATTGCGGCTGGGGTCGGGAGGATAGATGGACAACGAGACATTCCGCGACTGGTCGAGGCGGGTGGCCGACTGGGGCGTCGATTACCGCGCCGGCCTGCGCGACCGTCCGGTGCGACCGGCAATCGCGCCGGGCGAGATCTTCCGGAGCATCGAGGCTTCGCCGCCCGAAACGGCCGAACCGATGGAAAGGATCTTCGCCGATTTCGAAGAAAAGATCGTGCCGGGCATGACGCATTGGCAGCATCCGCGCTTCTTCGCCTATTTCCCCGCCAATGCGGCGCCGGTCTCGGTCGTGGCGGAGTATCTGGTCTCGGCGATGGCCGCGCAATGCATGCTGTGGCAGACCTCGCCGGCGGCGACCGAGCTCGAGACGCGCATCGTCGACTGGATGCGCCAAGCGCTTGGCCTACCCGAGGGCCTTTCCGGCGTCATCCAGGATTCAGCCTCGTCGGCGACGCTTGCGGCGGTGCTCACCATGCGCGAGCGGGCGCTCGACTGGCAGGGCAACAAAAAGGGGC